>NZ_JAIUHP010000007.1:0-250452 GCF_020165175.1 Mesorhizobium sp. CA16 | reverse complement strand
ATCTGGCCATGCCTGACCGCCGCCGCCGCGTCGGTGGTGAAGCGGATGCGGCCGGCCGCGTGGTTTTCCCTGACGAGGGCCTCCAGCCCCGGTTCGAAAATCGGCACCAAGCCCTGGTTGAGCCGCTCCACCTTCTTCTCGTCGATATCGACGCACACCACCTCATGGCCGACCTCGGCCAGCACAGCGGCCTGGACGAGACCGACATAGCCAATCCCAAATACCGTCAAATTCATTTGGTTCTATTCCTGTCAAAGGCCGGGCCGCGGTCCGGTAAACTGGATATGCCGAAAAGGTGGGCTGTTCGACAACACTCCGCGTCATATCCGCTCTTGAGACGCTGCCGACCAGAGCGGCCCGACAGTCCGCCGTTTTGGGGTGGATCGGGATGAACCGCCGGGCCTAACCGACTTTAAAAAAGTCGGCTGGCGGCCTCTATATCAACTCTGGCTAATGGTTACGCCCTTTGAACGAAGGACGTCGGGCAGCTCTTCTACAGCTGCGAGTGCTGCACCATCAGGAGAGGCAATGCTTGCCATGATTAAAATTCGGCGTAACAAAGAGCCCGTGACCGAAGCCGACGGGCCGCTACTGGGTGCCCAGGAATGCGCAAACTGGCAACGTGTGCGGCAAGCGATTTGGCAACGAGGGAGAGCCTGCGCTATTGCGCGAACAGCTGTGCTTGTCCGTCAGTCGGACCCTGCGTGAGACCAACGTCCTACCCGGCAACTCATAGGTCCCGGCCACGAAACATCTTCCAGAGAAGTCCATTGGTGGGTGCTGGCGAGCATAGTCTCTTCATTGCCAGTTCGTGGATGCCCACCATCACCTGCGATGGGGGATCTGCATCAATCGGGGGTGTTTTGATTGCCGATCCCAGAGAGCTTAAATCACGAATATCTCAGATTTAATTGTCCAAGATGCGAGCATCCAATCATCCGCAAGGGCTCATGGTTCAAGGTCATTGCCACTTTCAGATGCCCCCGCTGCAACACGACGCTGCGGCTAGGATATCCTGAAAAGTTACGCATTTTCGAGACCCACAGGCATCTGACAGACGGACCACCGCCAGCCGGAGCCAGCGGGTGAAGGCGGTTGGCGTCGGTCGGCAGCGCCGACTCGTGGCCTGATCCGACAGTCGGGGTGCAGCAACAGCAGCGCTGACGCGCCACGGCGTGGCAGGTCGTCGACTAGATCAGCGACGTGCGCATAGAGCCGGGAAAGCTCCTCTTTGGCGCGACTTCCGGTAAAGGCCAAGATCGATCTTCAAGGTCACTTCACGCCGATGCCGGCGGTCAGGCCGCCATCTATCTTGTAGTCCGCGCCGGTGCAGAAGCCGGCCTTGGAAGAGCACAAAAAGGCGATCAGCTCTGCCACTTCCTCGGGCTCGCCGATGCGGCCGAGCGGATGGGCCGCGCCGAAGCGCCTGTAGGCTTCCTCGACGTCGGCATCGCTGCCGTTGTCGCCGCGCGCGGCCTTCTCGAGAATCGGCGTGCGGATCGAGCCGGGGCTGACCGAATTGACCCGGATGCCGGCTGCCGCATAGTCGAGCGCCAGCGAACGCGTCAGCGTATGGATGGCACCCTTGGTGGTGGCGTACGCAGCCACGTTCTGCTGGCAGGCGAAACCCTGCACCGAGGCGACGTTGACGATGGCGCCGCCGCCGCGCTTGATCATTTCCGGAATGCCGAAATGGGCGGTCAGATAGATCGAGCCGACATTGACCGTCATGGCCTTGTTCCAGGTTTCCCAGTCGGTCGTCGTCGCGGTTCCATAGGGATGGACCGCCGCCGAATTGACGATCACGTCGAGGCCGCCGAAACGCTCGACGCCGGCCGCGACGGCGTCGCGGACCTGGTCCGGCACGGAGACGTCGGTGTCCACGACCAGCGCGCCGGCCCCGGAGCTTTCCAACTGCGCTCGCATCGCGGCATTGGCCGAACGGTCGATGCCGCAGGCGACGATCGCAGCGCCCCCGGCGGCGAGGCGCCTGGCAGTTGCGAGACCGATCCCGGTCGTTCCGGTCACCAGCGCGACCTTGCCGTCAAAATCCTTCATTGCTGAACTCCTTTGGTCACATCTCGGAAGCCGGCTCTTCCGTCTGGAACCGCAGGCCGAAATCGAGATAGCGGCTCGTCAGATAGGCGTAAGCCAGCCTGTCGCGGGCCTATTTGACTCTCGTTGTCGTCCAACAATAAGTTGCCCACCTCGCGGAGGAAAGCGGCAATGGAACAGTGCTGGCGCTGGTATGGCCCGGACGATCCGGTAACACTCGATCATGTCAAGCAGGCGGGTGCGACAGGCGTGGTCTCGGCCCTGCACGACATCTATGACGGGCGTGTCTGGCCGCTGGAAAACATCCTCGAGCGCAAGCGCATCATCGAGGCGGCGGGGCTGACCTGGTCGGTGGTCGAGAGCATTCCGGTCCACAACTCGATCAAGATCGGTTCGCCGGAGCGGCTCCGCTATGTCGGTTTCTACAAGGACACGATCCGCGCCCTGGCGAAGGCCGGTATCGCGACGATCTGCTACAATTTCATGCCGGTGGTCGACTGGACGCGGACGGATCTGGCCTACCGCCTGCCGACGACGGGTTACGCGCTGCGCTTCGATGCGATCGATTTCGCGGCTTACGATCTGTTCGTGCTGAAGCGCCGGAATGCCGAGGCCGGCTACACGCCTGCCCGCATCGCCGAGGCGGAAGCGCGGCTGAAGGAGCTCGGCGACGAGAAGATCGACAGGATCGAGCGCAATCTCATCGCCGGCC
The DNA here is from genome assembly GCF_020165175.1 of Mesorhizobium sp. CA16. NCBI lineage: Bacteria > Pseudomonadati > Pseudomonadota > Alphaproteobacteria > Hyphomicrobiales > Phyllobacteriaceae > Mesorhizobium > Mesorhizobium sp. CA16. The sequence goes on along the minus strand of NZ_JAIUHP010000007.1, from coordinate 247,685 downwards.
TGCCCGCCACCGAGCGCGCCTATAACCGCGACAGCTTTCGCGAGGCCCTGGCTGACTATGATGCAATCGGACCGAAGGAATTGCGCGAGAACCTGGCCTGGTTCCTGCGCGAGATCATTCCGGTGGCCGAGGAGGAGGGGGTGCGCATGTGCATACATCCCGACGATCCGCCATTCTCGCTCTACGGCCTGCCGCGCATCGTCTCGACCGCCGAGGATGCGCGCTTCATCATCGACACCGTCGACAGCCCGGCCAACGGGTTGACGTTCTGCACCGGCTCCTACGGTACGCGCGCCGACAACGACATTATCGCCATGGTCAAGGAGTTCGCCGAGCGCATCCATTTCGTCCATCTGCGCAACGTCACCATCGAGGGCGACGGCTCCTTTTATGAAGCCGAGCACCTCGAGGGAGGCACCGACATGGCGCATGTCATCCTCGCGCTGATGCAGGAAGAAGCGCGTCGCCGCAAGGAAGGCCGCGCTGACTGGCGCATTCCGATGCGGCCCGATCATGGGCACCTCCTCGCCGACGACATCGGCAAGACAAGGATCAATCCGGGCTATTCGCTGATCGGCCGGCTCAAGGGCCTCGCCGAACTGCGCGGCATCATGCGCGCCGTCGAGCGGTTCGGGCTGGCTTGACTTCCAAACGGGCTCGGCTTCGCTCCCGACCCTTGAAATCCGTAAAGACATAGTGGCGCCGCCGATGGGCGATGGTATCCTTCGGGCCGCCATCGGCAGGCAGGCTCAAGCGGGTGTGTCAGGTCGGGGTTGCGGGGCCGATCCGCCGGAACATGAAACAGGCCGATAGTCACGGCGGACGGGAGAAAGCAATGCGCACCAGAACCAGCATCCGCGTCGTCGGCTGCCATGCCGAGGGCGAGATCGGCGATGTCATTGTAGGCGGCGTGCTGCCGCCGGCAGGCCGCACGATGATGGAAAAGATGATCACGATGGAGCGCGATCACGATCATATAAGGCGCATGCTGATCTGCGAGCCGCGCGGCAGCGTTGCCCGTCATGTCAATCTCCTGGTGCCCTCGACGCGCGAGGATTGCGCCGCAGGCGCCATCATCATGGAACCAACCGAATATCCGCCGATGTCCGGCTCCAACACGATCTGCGTCGCCACGGTGCTGCTCGAGACCGGCATGGTGCCGATGCAGGAGCCGGAGACCCGCTTCAAGCTCGATATGCCAGGCGGCGTCATCGAGGTGCGCGCCGAATGCAGCGACGGCAAATGTCTGTCGATCACGCTGCGCAATGCTCCCGCCTTCGCCGAGCGCCTCGATGCCGATATCGAGGTGGAAGGGCTCGGCACGATCAAGGCCGATATCGCCTATGGCGGCATGTTCTACGCGATTGTCGATGCGCCCGCGCTCGGCTTCTCGGTCACGCCCGACGAGGCCCGCGACTTGGCCGTGGTCGGCGAGAAAGTCCGCCGCGCGGCGCGCGAGCAGCTCGATGTCGTGCATCCGCAGTTCGACAATGTGCGCGGCGTGTCCATCGTGCAATTCGCCATGCCGTTCCAAGGACCGGGCAACGTCACGCGCAACACCTGCATCGTCTCGCCAGGACGCTCGGACCGCAGCCCGACGGGAACCGGCACCTCGGCCCGCATGGCTGTGCTGCAGGCGCGGGGCCAGATGAAGGAAGGCGAGGTGCTGATCCACGAATCGATCATCGGCTCGCGCTTCACCGGCAAGATCCTCGAGCTCGCCGAAGTCGCCGGGCGCAAGGCGATCGTGCCGCAGATAACCGGCAGAGCCTGGATCACAGGAGAGCACAATTATTATCTCGATCCGACGGATCCGTACCCGCAAGGCTACGTGCTGTCGGACACCTGGGGCACCTCGACTTCGGTGACGCAATAGAATTCCTGCAACGAAGCCGGCACGCATCACTCGAGCGACCAGACGCTTTCCAGCCGTCGCCCGAGGCGTTTGCGCTTGCAGAATGTCAGCGGACCTTGCAGGGAGGCGCCTGCTCTGATTCCCTGCGGTTGGTGGGGATCGCCTGATTCGTGTGCTCGTTGTTCCGGTTCCGCATGATCGTGCGGCGGAGCAGCAGGTTACCTCGGTAGAAAGATGAGAAAATGACCGCCAAGCCGGAAATCCTGGAGATGAGGCCCAAGATCACCGTCGTCGGGGTCGGCGGCGCCGGCGGCAACGCCGTCAACAACATGATCGCCGAAGGGCTGCAGGGCGTCGAGTTCGTCGTCGCCAACACCGACGCGCAGGCGCTCACCATGTCGAAGTCGTCGCGGCTGATCCAGCTGGGCGCGCATGTGACCGAGGGCCTGGGCGCCGGGTCCTTGCCCCAGGTCGGCAGTGCCGCCGCGGAGGAATCCATCGACGAGATCATGGATCATCTGGCGGGAACGCATATGTGCTTCATCACCGCCGGGATGGGAGGCGGCACCGGGACGGGTGCGGCGCCCGTGATTGCGCGTGCCGCACGCGACGCCGGCATCTTGACGGTGGCCGTGGTCACCAAGCCTTTCGTGTTCGAAGGCAAGCGCAGGACCCAGGCGGCCGAGGAAGGCATAGAACGGCTGCGCGAGAGCGCCGACACGGTGATCGTCATTCCGAACCAGAACCTCTTCAGGGTCGCCGACGCCAGGACAACATTCGCCGACGCCTTCGCCATGGCGGACCGCGTTCTCTATGCGGGTGTCGGCTGCATCACCGATCTCATCGTCAAGGAAGGCCTGATCAATCTCGATTTCGCCGACGTGAAGTCGGTAATGCGCGACATGGGCCGGGCGATGATGGGAACCGGCGAGGCCTCAGGGGAGGGGCGCGCCAAGATCGCGGCCGAGGCGGCGATCGCCAATCCGCTGCTCGATGAAGCCTCCATGTCCGGCGCCAGGGGGCTGCTGGTATCAATCTGCGGCGGCATGGACATGACGCTGTTCGAGGTCGACGAAGCCGCGACACGGATAAGGGAAGAAGTCGACGCCGATGCCGACATCATCGTCGGCGCCATCTTCGACCACGCACTGGCGGGAAAGTTCCGCGTGTCCGTCGTCGCGACGGGTCTGCGCAAGAGCGCGGACATCGCGCAGTTCGAGCAGCGGATCGCCTGACGTCACGGCGATCTCGCGGCTGCGCGTGTTCCCGACCGCACGACGCGATCGGTCAATATACGCTTCCGGCCGCGGACAATTCCGGACCGCACGCTGTCGGTCAGCGCGCCTCTTCGTCGCAAGCCGTCACGACGGCATCCGGCAAGCATCTGTCCATATATTGGACACTAATTGACCGATCCGTTCAATGCCGCCAATGTCTGGCAAAGCGTCGGCATCAATCCCTTCCTGCTGCGGGTCCACAATCGCGGCTGACGAAGGAGAGGATCGATGAAAAGCTTCGTCTATAACGGCCAGCCGGCACGCGTCGTTTTCGGATCTGGCACCATCGCAAGATTGCCGGAAGAGATCGACCGGCTCGGGCTAAAACGCGTGCTCGTGCTGGCAACGCCGCCGCGCGAGGATGATGCCAGGCGTCTTGCCGGATCGCTGGGCGGCACCGCTGCCGGCGTCTATGCCAAGGCGACGATGCATACGCCCGTATCGGTGACCGAGGACGCGCTGCGTGTCGTGGCGAAACTCCAAGCCGACGGACTGGTTGCGGTGGGCGGCGGCTCCACGACGGGCCTCGCCAAGGCGATCGCCTTGCGCACAGACCTGCCGCAGATCGTGATGCCGACGACCTATGCCGGCTCGGAAATGACGCCGATCCTCGGCGAGACGAAGGATGGCGTGAAGGTCACCCAGTCGAGCCCGAGGGTGCTGCCGGAAGTGGTGATCTACGACATCGACCTGACGATGACGCTTCCTGCTTCCTTGTCGGGAACGAGCGGCATGAACGCCATCGCCCATGCGGTCGAGGCGCTCTATGCCAGGGAAAGCAACCCGGTGATAAATCTGATGGCCGTGGAGGCCATCGGCGCGTTGGTGCGCGCCTTGCCGGTCATCGCCGGGAGCCCGCATGACCGCGACGCTCGCTCCGAGGCGCTTTACGGCGCCTGGCTCTGCGGCATCTGCCTCGGCTCGGTCGGCATGGCGCTGCACCACAAGCTCTGCCACACGCTCGGCGGCAGTTTCGACCTACCGCATGCGGAGACCCATACGATCGTGCTGCCGCATGCGCTGGCCTACAACGCGCCCGCGGTTCCTGCCAGCATGGAAACCCTACGGGCCGTGCTGAAGGCGGGCGATCCTGCCATGGCTCTCTACGATCTCGCCGGCCGGATCGGCGCTACGCGCGCTCTGTCGCAGATTGGCATGCCGCCAGACGGGATCGACATCGCGGCGGACCGCGCGCTGGCCAATCCGTACTGGAATCCGCGGGCGCTGGAGCGGGAACCGATCCGGGCTCTTATCGCGCGCGCCTATGCCGGCGAGCCGCCGCAGGCCTGAGAAACCGAGCGTCCCAGGCGGCCGCACCTGAATATCAGTCGGTCTGGATCCAAATCGCCTTCGTCTCCAGATATTCGTGCAGATGCTCGATGCCGCCTTCGCGGCCGTAGCCGGACATCTTCATACCGCCGAACGGCACAGCCGGGTCGATGGCATGATACATGTTGACCCAGACCGAGCCGGCCTTGACGCGACGTGCGAGCTTGTGCGCGGCGCCGAGATTGGTGGTGAAGATGCCGGCCGCGAGACCGTAAGGCGTCGCGTTGGCACGCGCGACAACCTCATCCAGCGTGTCGAAGGGCATCGCCGAGATGACCGGCCCGAAGATTTCTTCGCGCGCGATCGTCATCTTGTCCGACACTGCGCCGAAGACGGTCGGGGCGATGAAGTTGCCGCCGTCATAGAGCTCGCCCGTCAGCCGCGAGCCGCCGGCGACCAGTTTGGCGCCTTCGTCGCTGCCCGCCTTGATGTAGCTCTCCACCTTGCCGGCCTGCCTGGCATTGATCAGCGGCCCGATTTCCGTCTCCGCCTCGATGCCGTGGCCAATGCGAAGCTTGCCGGCGAACTCGGCGACCCGGCGCACGAACTCGTCATGGATCTCGCGCGCCACGAACAGGCGCGAGCCGGCAATGCAGATCTGGCCCGAATGCACGAACACCGCCATCGCCGCGACCGGCACGGCCTTGTCGATATCGGCGTCGCGGCAGACGATGATCGGCGACTTGCCGCCGAGCTCAAGCGAAACGCGCTTGAGGTTGGCGACGCCGGCGCGCGCGATCGCCTGGCCGGTCAGCGTCGAGCCGGTGAAGACGATCTTGTTGACATCCGGGTGCTCGGCAAGCCGCGCGCCGGCCTCGGCGCCCGTCCCGGTGACGATGTTGACGACGCCGTCGGGAACGCCGGCCTTCTGCATCAGCCTCGCGATCAAGAGCGGCGTCAGCGATGCCTCCTCCGACGGCTTCAGCACGATGGTGCAGCCGGTGGCCAAAGCCGGCGCGATCTTCCAGATCGAGGCGGCGGTGGGCGCATTCCAAGGAATGATCGCGCCGACGACGCCGACCGGCTCGCGCCGGGTGAAGGTGACGATCTCGCCGGGGATGGAATTGTCGATCGTCTCGCCGTGCAGCGCGGTCGCCATGCCGCCATAGAAGCGCAGCATGCCGATGACCCGGCGCCGGTTGGCCAGCGTGCGGGTGATCGGCAACCCCATGTCGAGCGTGTCGGAAACGCTGAGCTCTTCCCAATGCTTCTCGAACAGGTCGGCGATCCTGAGCAGCACGCATTGCCGCTCGTAGGGCGAGAATTTCGACCAGGGGCCCTCGAAGGCCGCGCGCGCCGCGGCCACTGCAGCATCGATATCCGCTGCTCCGCCGCGCGGCACCGTCGCCAGCACTTCGCCCGTCGCCGGGTTCAGCGCCTGCATCTCCTGGCTGGATTGCGCCGCGACCCACTTGCCGCCGATGAACATCGGCCGGAATTCGCCATGGTAGAGCGTCGCGGCCTTCGCCTTCGGGTCGAAGTTCAGCGTCATCATCTCCTCCTCACGAATTCCGACGCGACTATTACTCCCGCGGCCGGCGACCTCAAACAAGGAAAGCCAAAAGGGCGTTCGGAAAATCGGACGTGCAACGCGCGTCTTCCCCTCGGCGATGCATCGATGGGCGGCGGCACAGGCCGCTGTTGCTCCGGCGGGGCTAACGAGCGCCGGGCTGTTCCATCGCCCGACCGTTTTGCGAAGCGTGCGGTTGCGCAGGCTCCGGCCGGCGGTTATGCCGGATTGAGATTTTCCCGCGAGAGGCAGGGCTGATGAAGGTCGTTTCCATCTCCAAATCGCATGGCGGAATCCAGGGCGTCTATTCGCACGCTTCCGAAGTCTGCGCCTGCGACATGACCTTTGCGGTATTCGTGCCGCCGCAGGCCAAGGACGGGCGGCTCCCGGTCCTGTGGTACCTGTCGGGCCTCACCTGCACGCACGCAAATGTCATGGACAAGGGCGAGTACCGGCGGATGGCATCCGATCTCGGGCTGGTCGTCGTGTGTCCCGACACCAGCCCGCGCGGATCCGACGTTCCCGACGAAAAGGACAATTGGCAGTTCGGCTGCGGCGCCGGCTTCTACCTCGATGCGACGCAAGAGCCTTATGCGAAGAACTACCGGATGTATTCCTATATCGCCGAGGAATTGCCGGCGCTCGTCGCCGCCAACTTCCCCGCCGACATGTCACGCCAGGCCATCTTCGGCCATTCGATGGGCGGACATGGCGCGCTGACGATCGCGCTCAAGAATCCGCAGCGCTACCGGAGCTGCTCGGCCTTCGCGCCGATCGTGCAGCCGTCGACGGCCGGGTGGTCGCGGCCGGCTTTCGAAAAATATCTCGGATCGGACGAAAAGACCTGGCGCGCCTATGACGCGACACTGTTGATCGAGGATGGCAAGCGATATCCGGAATTCCTGGTGGACCAGGGTACGGCGGACGGCTTCCTGCAGGATGGCCTCCGCCCATGGCTGCTCGAAGAGTCCTGCAAGAAGGCAGGGATCGACCTCACCCTGCGCATGCAGGAAGGCTACGACCATTCCTACAACTTCATCTCGACCTTCATGGACGATCATCTGAAGTGGCATGCCGCGCGGCTTGCGTGATCTATGACGTGACGACGCGCGCCACATGGTCGGCGATCGCCAGGCTGGAGGTCAGGCCGGGACTTTCGATGCCGAAGAGGTTGACCAGGCCGTCGATGCCATGCGTTGCGGCATCCTGGATCACGAAGTCGCTGTTGGCGTCGCCCGGCCCTGACAATTTCGGCCGGATGCCGCTATAGGCTGCCTGGAGGCTGTCGTCGGCCAGATCGGGCCAGTATTTGCGGATTTGGGCATAGAAGCGCTCGCCGCGCGCCGGGTCCACGCGATAGTCGGTTGTGTCCGTCCACTCGACGTCAGGCCCAAAACGGGCGATGCCGGCAAGGTCGAGGGTCAGATGGACGCCGAGGCCGCCAGGCTCGGGCACGGGATAGACCAGATGTGAAAACGGCGCCCGCCCGGCAATCGAGAAATAATTGCCTTTGGCGTAGCGAAGCGCCGGCAGGAATTGCCGGCCGAAGCCTTCGATCGAGCCGGCAAGCGCGACCGCGCCGAGACCGGCCGCGTTGATGAGACGCGGTGCGGCGACCTCGAACTCTGCGCCGCTCGCGGAATCCATCGTCCGCAGCACGATGCGGCCGGGCTCGACGCGGCCGGAGACGATGCGGGTGTTGAGCGAGAGCATTGCGCCGCTCCCCTCGGCATCGCCGAGCAGGGCAAGCATCAGCCCGTGACTGTCGACAATGCCGGTCGAGGGCGAGAGCAGCGCCGCGGTGCAACGCAGTGCCGGCTCCAGCTCTTGCGCTTCCTGGGCGGTGAGGAAGCGCAGGTCATCGACACCGCAGGTGTTGGCGTTGGCGCGAATGGCGGCCAGCACCGGTTCCTGCGTCTCGTCGGTCGCAACAATCAGCTTGCCGCAGCGGCGATGAGGGACCGAATGGTCGGCGCAGTAGCGATAGAGCATATCGCGTCCCGCGACGCAGAGCCGGGCTTTCAGCGAATCCTGCGGGTAATAGATGCCGGCGTGGATGACTTCGGAGTTGCGCGAACTCGTTTCGGTGCCGATGGCGTCCGCCGCTTCGACGATCAGGGTTTCGAGGCCAAGCGCCGCCAATTTGCGCGCAATCGCCAGACCGATCACGCCGGCGCCCGCGATGATGCAATCGACCTGCTCCACGTCCTGATCCTGCTGCGCGTCACTTACATCATTGCCGAGACAGGCCGAAGCTTGTTGGCGCTATCGATCCCGACGTCGCGGCTCTTGCGATCAGCCAGCGCGATGAGGCATCAACCGCCACAATGCAAGGCGGAACCTTCGGACTTCTCGATCAGAGGAGCGGTCCTATTTCCGCTTTGACGCCTGCACACAGGAGCCATCACGATGGACGCCACACCGAATTCGCCTGAAGCCCGCGACATCCGCTATCACATGCATGGCTATACCAACGCCCGCAAGCATCAGGAAACCGGTCCGCTGATCATCGAAAAGGGCGACGGCATCTATGTCGAGGACATTGCCGGCAACCGCTACATCGAGGCGATGGCGGGCCTGTGGAGCGTCGCTGTCGGTTTTTCGGAAAAGCGGCTGGTCGACGCGGCGACAAAACAGATGTCGAAGCTGCCCTTCTATCACGACTTCGGCTCCAAGGCGCATTCGCCGCTGATCGATCTCGCGGAGAAGCTGGTGCAGATGGCGCCGGTGCCGATGAACAAAGCCTATTTCACTAATTCCGGTTCCGAGGCCAACGACACCGCGATCAAGATGATCTGGTATCGATCGAACGCGCTTGGACAGCCGGCGCGCAAGAAGATCATCAGCCGCAAGCGCGGCTATCATGGCGTCACCATCGCCTCGGCAAGCCTGACCGGCCTGCCCAACAACCATCTCTCCTTCGACCTGCCAATTGCCAATATTCTGCACACGTCGACACCGCACCACTGGCGCGACGCCGAGCCCGGCGAAAGCGAGGAGCAGTATTCCGCGCGGCTCGCCGAGGAGCTGGAAAAGCTCATCCTTGCCGAGGGTCCCGAAACGATCGCCGCCTTCATCGGCGAGCCGATCATGGGCGCCGGCGGGGTCGTCGTTCCGCCTGCCGGCTATTGGGAGAAGATCCAGGCGGTGCTGGCGAAACACGACATCCTGCTGGTGGCCGACGAGGTGATCTGTGGCTTCGGCCGCACCGGCGAGATGTTCGGCTCGCAGACCTTCGGCATCAAGCCAGACATAATGGTGCTGTCGAAGCAGATTTCATCATCGTACCTGCCGATCTCGGCGCTGCTGATCAACGATCGTGTGTTCGAGCCGATCGCCGACGAGAGCGACCGCATCGGCACCTTCGGCCACGGCTTCACCGGCGGCGGTCATCCGGTCGCAGCCGCCGTTGCGCTGGAGAATATCAAGCTGATCGAGGAGCGCGACCTGGTCGGCAATGCGCGCAAGGTCGGCGCGCATCTGCAGGCGCGACTCAGCCAACTCGCCTCGCATCCGCTGGTGGGCGAGGTGCGCGGCGTCGGTCTCATCGCCGCCGTCGAGCTCGTCGCCGACAAGGCAACCAAGGCTCCCTGGGGCAAGCCGGCAGCGCTCGGCGCGCTGGTCAACGGCTTGCTGCAGCGGAACGGCGTCATCTCGCGCAATATGGGCGATGCGATCGCCTTCTGTCCGCCGCTGATCATCACCGAGGCGCAGGTCGACGCCTTGGTCGATGCGTTCGAGCGCTCGCTCGACGAGGCGATACCGCAGGTCCACCCGCGGAGCTGACCAAGCCGCGAAGGCCTAGCCAGCGGTAGCCTGCGGGCTGACAATCGGTCGTTCACCTTCCAGTGAGCGCGAGAAATTCCGGCGGAACATTCGCGTTTTTGCGCTGTTACATCCAAGCTGCAGCGCGGAAAGGAGCTTCCGCATGGAAAATCCGCAATCCACGGCAAGCATTGCCGGCCATCCCATACATCCCATGCTTGTCACCATCCCGATCGCCTGTTTCGTCGGGACCTTGCTCACCGATATTGCCTACTGGCGGACAGCGGAAATGACCTGGGCCAATTTCTCGGCCTGGCTGCTGACCGTGGGTGTCATTGTCGCCATCTTGGCCGCCATTGCAGGGCTTACCGATTTTCTTGGGGACCGCAGGATACGCGCTCAGCCGACTGCATGGCTGCACATGGGGGGTAACCTCGTCGTGCTCGTGCTGTCCTTCTTCAACATGCTCGTCCACACGCGCGACGCCTGGACGTCCGTGGTGCCGACCGGGCTGATCTTGTCGGCGCTGGTGGTGATCATCCTGATCTTCACCGGCTGGCTCGGCTGGGCTCTGGTCTATCGCCATCATGTAGGAGTGGCCGATGAGACGACTTGACAGCGCAATCAAATGGATGACGGCGGCGCTTTGCTGCGCAATAGCGCTGGGCGTTGCCGGCTGCAGCGATGACAACACCGACCCGAACGCGCAGATCGGCCCGAATCCGGAACTTCCGGAGATAAAGCAATACCTATTCCCGCCGATGCATCTTGCCTCGGTGGTCGGCTGGAAAAACGATGAAAAGCCGACGGTCGCGCAAGGCCTGCAGATCGAGGCGATGGCCAAGGGGCTTCAGCATCCGCGTTCGGTTTACATGCTGCCCAATGGCGACATCCTGGTTGTGGAGTCCAAGGCGCCGAAAGAAGCGTCGGTCAAGCGGCCGAAGGACATCGTCATGGGTCTGGTCGAAAGCTGGGTCACCTCCGGCGGCGACACCGGCCCGAGCAACCGCATCACGATCTTGCGCGACACCAATGGCGACGGCAAGCCGGATTACCAGGGCGTGTTCCTCGACCATCTCAACGCGCCCTTCGGCGTGGCGCTGGTCGGCAACGACTTCTATGTCGCCAACACCGATGCCATCATGCGCTATCCCTATCAGCCGGGCGACACGAAGATCACGGCGCCGGGCAAGGTGCTGACGGAACTGCCGGGCGGGCCGATCGATCACCACTGGACGAAGAGCCTGGTGGCGAGCCCAGACGGTTCGCTGCTCTATGTCGGCGTCGGCTCGAACTCCAACATCACCGAGAACGGCATCCAGGCCGAGAAGGACCGCGCTGCGATCTGGGAGGTCGACCGCGCCACCGGCCGCTCGCGCATTTTCGCCAGCGGGCTGCGCAATCCAAACGGCCTGACGTTCGAACCTGAAAGCAAGGCGCTTTGGACGGTGGTCAACGAGCGCGACGAGCTCGGGCCGAACCTGGTGCCGGACTACATGACCTCGGTGAAGGACGGCGCCTTCTATGGCTGGCCCTACAGCTACTATGGCCAGCATGTCGATCCGCGCGTGATGCCGCAGCGGCCCGACATGGTGGCGAAGGCCATCCCGCCGGATTACGCGCTGAGCTCGCATGTCGCGCCGCTCGGGCTTGCCTTCTATACCGCGAACAACCTGCCGCAATCCTATCGCGGCGGCGCCTTTGTCGGCGAGCATGGCAGCTGGAACCGCTCCCGCTTCAACGGCTACAAGGTCGTCTTCGTGCCGTTTAGCGGTGGGCATCCTAACGGCATGGCGCAGGATGTCGTCACCGGCTTCCTCAACGACAAGGGCGAGGCGAGGGGCCGTCCGGTCGGTGTTGCCGTCGATAAATCCGGCGCGCTGCTGATCGCCGACGATGTCGGCAATACGGTGTGGCGGGTGACCGCTGCGGCACCCGGCTCCTCCTAGGAACCTGGCTCAACGCCGACGTATCAGCCCAACGGCTTCTGCAGCACGTCGAATTGCGGGTTGGTTTCCGAGAAGATCGGCAGGGCCGCTGCGCCGAGGACGGATGTGTCCTTTCCCGCGGCGCCGACCACGACGCGCGGCGTGGTACGGGCGCTGGTCGAGCTCACCGAGAGATGGAGCGGTTCCAGCCGGCCGGCCAGTGCCTCGATCACCGGCAGCGGCATGAAGCCGCCGAGCACGACGGTTTCGGGATCGAGCGCCATTTCAAGGACGTCGATCGCCTGCCGCAATGGCTCGACCGCCTCGGCGAGCCATGCTTCGAAGCGGCTGTCGCCGCTTGCCAAAAGCTCGTCCAGCAGGTCGGGTGAGGCATGGTCCGGATCCGGCAGGTCGAGCCTGTCATAAGCGGCGCGCAGCGAGACGTAGCGCTCCAGGCAGCCGCGCTTGCCGCAGTCGCAGGGCAGGCCGCCCGGCCGCACGATGATGTGGCCGATCTCGCCGGCATTGTGGCGGCTGCCCTTGTAGAGATGGCCGTCGAGAAAGAGGCCGGCGCCGAGGCCTGTTCCGATGAAGAGATAGACGAAGCTGTCGAGCTTGCGGGCAACGCCATAAAGCCGCTCGCCTACTGCCGCCGCTGTGGCGTCGTTCTCGACGATCACGGCGATGCCGGTCAGGCGCTCCAGTTCTTCGGCCACCGGAAAGTCCTGCCAGCCTGGAAGGGCGGTCGGGCCGACCGAAGTCATCCCTTCGACGCCGAACGGCCCGGGCATTGCCATTCCTATGCCGAGCAGTCTGGTGCGGTCCAGCCGGCTGGTTGCGATCAGGTCGCTCGAGATCGCGGCTAGCAGCGGCATGGCCTGCGTGGGGGTTGGGCGGTCGACATCTCTCTCGATGCGCGCGCGCACGGTGCCGGAGAGATCGGTGACGACGCCGACGGCCAATTGGTGGTCGAGCTGCAGGCCGATCGAATAACCGCCATCGGGGTTGATCGAGTAGGGGACGGCGGGTTGGCCGCGCGCGCCTTTCAGCGTTGCTTCAGGTTGCAGCAGCCCGGCCGCTTCCAATTCCTCGACGATGTTGGAAATGGTCTGCGACGACAGCGCCGTCAGCCTCGCGATCGCCGCCCGCGACAGCGCGCCGTTGATGCGGATCGCTTCGATCACCACACGCCGGTTGTGCGATTTCGCCTGCTCGAGGTTGGTGCCGGAGATGGCTTTCTTGGGGATCATGAGATAGTTACCAGCCGCGGCAACCCTAGAATGGCACTTTAGAAAATCAAGTTGATTTGATTATCGGCTGGCCGAAAGCTTAGGCCGGTCCACAGGCTCGCATTTCGACGTCTCGGAATCGATTGCCAGGCTCGGCCGTTCAGCCGAAACGCGCCGCGGAAAAATCGGCGGCCGATGGCAGGGATTGGCCGGCGATTAAGCTGGCGACCCAGCGTGCTGTCACCGGGGCCAGCGTCAGCCCCAGATGGCCATGGCCGAAGGCATAGATCACATCAGGCGATTTCGTCGAGGGTCCGATCACCGGGCGAGAGTCCGGCAGCGACGGCCTGAAGCCCAGCCATTGCGACGAAGGCTTGCCGATGTCGGGGAAAAACTGCCGCACGCCGCGACCGAGCAGCGCCAGCCGGCGCGGGTTGGGCGGCGCATTGAGCCCGCCGAGCTCGACAGTGCCGGCAACCCGGAGCCTACCGTCCATCGGCGTCATATAGAAGCCGAGATCGACCGGGCAGACCGGGCGGTTGAGCAAAGGTGCCGTGGTCGGAAACTCCAGATGGTAGCCGCGCTCGGTGTCCAGTGGGATGCGGTCGCCGGCCTGGGCCGCGAGCGGGCGGGATCGCGCGCCAGCCGCAATCACCACTTTTTGCGCCGCGATGACAAGCCCTGGGCCGCTCAGCCGCACGCCGCCGGCACCCGCTGCGAGGCCGGTCACGCTCACGCGCATGAATTGAGCGCCCTTGGCGGCAGCGGCTGCCGCCAGCCGCGCCATCACCGTCCTGGGATCGCTGACATTGATCGAATCCGGGAAATAGAGGCCTTTGGCCTCGAACGCCGCGAGCCGCGGCTCCAGCGCGGCCACCTCATCGGCGGTCAGAGCCTGCTGATGGATGCCGAGTTCGGCCCGCAAAGCCCGCCCGCTTTCGGAGGCGGCAAAATCGCTGTCGCGGCGGTAGACATAGAGGCAGCCGTTTCGGCGCATCAGATCCTGAAGCCCGGCCTCCTGCACCATTTCGCGCCAGGCCGGCAGGGCTTCGGCGAGCAGGCCGGCTAGCGCCAGCGCATTGGCTCGGGTTGCCGCCGGCAGCGATTGGCGAACAAAGCGAACCAGCCATGGCGCGAGCTGGAAAAGTGCTGCCCAGCGCAGCGAGAACGGGCTGTCGGGATCGAGCAGCAGTTTCGGCAGCGCGCGCAGCACACCAGGATTACCGACCGGCATGCAGGCATATTCGGCGATCGTGCCGGCATTGCCGAACGAAGCGCCCGAGCCGGGCTCGTTCGGGTCGATGACCAGGACCTCGCGTCCTTCGCTTGCAAGGCGCAAGGCGGTAGCCAGCCCGACGACGCCGGCGCCGATGATGGCGATCTCGACTGATTTCGGCGCGGAGGTCATGGCCTCAGACGAAGCCCGGCAATTGCAGATGGCCAGCGGCGAGCAGCTCGGCCATGATGGTCAGCGCCGAACGCAGGTCCTCCTGCGATCGCGCCGCGCCGACATTGATGCGCACGCCGTGCTGCACCGGCTCGCGCCCGACGGCGAAAGCGTCGCCCGGCAGCACGGCGACGCCGCGCTCCAGGCAGGTGCGGGCAAAGCCGGCGCCACGCCAGGGCTCGGGCAGGCGCAGCCAGGCATGCGTCGAGATCGGGTTGCTTTGAACGTCGAAACGGCCGAGGATTTCGCTCAAGATCGCCTGGCGCTGGCGCAACTCCTGCTTCTGGATGTCGATGATGCGGGCGGCAGCCCCTTCCTCGATCAGCCTGGCGCCGATCAACGCCGTGAGCGGGCTGATGCTCCAGCAATTGATGCGGAGCGCCGCGGCGACCTGGCCGGCGATCGGGCGCGGGGCGATGACGAAGCCGAGGCGCAGGCCGGGCGCTAGGCATTTCGACAATGCGCCGAGATGGATCGTCAGCTCCGGCTCGAGGCTGGCGAAGGAGGGCGGCGGATCGTCGGCCAATGGACGGTAGACGTCGTCCTCGATAATCAGCACGTTGTGACGGCGTGCGACGGCCGCCAATTCATGCCGGCGCTCCTCGCTCAGCGTGATCGTCGTTGGATTGTGCAGTGTCGGCACCAGAAAAACGGCACGGGGGCGGAGCTGAACGCAAGCTGCCTCGAAGGCATCCGGACGCATGCCGCCGCGATCCATCGCGACGCCACGCAGATCGAGACCATGGACGCGACACAGCGCGTTGATACCCTGATAGGTCACCTCGTCGGCAAGTATCACTTCGCCATCCCTGGTGACGGCGCCGAGCACGCAGTCGAGGCCGTGTTGGGCGCCGGCTGCGAGCACGACGCGGCCGGGATCACCATCGCCGGCGACCGATTTCAGCCAATCGGCGACCGCGACACGGCCCCAAAGCGGCCCCTCTGGCGGATGATAATCCTGCAGCGAGGCGTAGTGACGATCCTTGGAAAGGCGCGGCATCAGCGCCGCGACGGCGTCGAGATAGGCTGACGTGGGCGGCCTGTTGACGGAAAGATCGACGATGCCGCTCTGGTCGCTCGGCGCCGACACGAATCCCGGACGCTCGACAATGTCGCGGGCGGCGACCGTGGTGCCGCGCCCGGGGCGCGCCTCGAGCAAGCCTTGCTCCTGCAAGGTGGACAGTGCCCGCGTCACGGTCGTGACATTGATGCCCAATGCACGGGCGATCTCGCGTTGCGGCGGCAGCCGGTCGCCGACGGCAAGCGTGCCCGCGGCAATGCGTTCGGCGATCGCGTCGGCAAGACGGCGATAGACCGGACTTTCATCCTCGGTGAGGCGAAGATTTTCGAGCATGAGGGATTCGAACTGCGGCTGACGTCTCACTTGTCGGGCATCTAGCATAAGACAACGATCCATACAATAGAGGTTGTACGGCACTCAATCAGATCAAAATTATCACTCAACATCGCATTTTTGCGCTTGACGGTGAAAGTTGTCCGCATCTATGGTCACTTTCAGCCTTATTGTGTGATCATACAAGCCGGACGCTTCCTGTTCAGCGGGCCGGTTCCGGGAGGACGAGGCATGGATCGCAAGCAGCAGACCGAATCGCCCCGCGGCAGCCGGGAAGGCGCGCGATGAGCGCCGGCCAGACCGTCGTCTCGGCAAGCGCCAACCAAGGCTTTGTCGAATTCGCCGACGTCGAGAAGTCCTATGACGGACGCAGCTTCGCGGTGACGCGGATGAACCTTGCCGTCGCGCGCGGTGAGTTCCTGACGCTGCTCGGCCCATCCGGCTCCGGCAAGACCACGACGCTCAATATGCTCGCCGGCTTCGAGCGACCGACGCATGGCACGATCACGCTAGAGGGCCAGCCGGTCGATCGGCTGCCGCCCTACCAGCGCAATATCGGCATGGTGTTTCAGAACTATGCGCTGTTCCCGCATATGACGGTAGAGGAGAATGTCGGCTTTCCGCTTTCCGTCCGCCAGGTGAGCAAGGCCGACATCGCGGCCCGTGTGGGCCGCGCGCTCGACATGGTGCGGCTGAAGCAATTCGGCGATCGCCGCCCGACGCAGCTTTCCGGCGGCCAGCAGCAGCGCGTGGCGCTGGCCCGCGCGCTGGTCTTTCAGCCGAACCTGGTGCTGATGGACGAGCCGCTCGGCGCGCTCGACAAGAAATTGCGCGAGCATATGCAGCTCGAAATCAAGCAGATCCACACCATGCTCGGCGTCACCATCGTCTATGTCACGCACGACCAGAGCGAGGCGCTGACGATGTCGGACCGCGTCGCGGTGTTCAACAATGGCGGCATCGCCCAGTTGGGCTCGCCAGACGATCTCTACAACACCCCGCAAAGCTCATTCGTGGCGAGCTTCATCGGCGAGAACAACACGCTGGAAGGCGTGGTCGAACGCGTCTCGGGTGGAGAGTGCCGCGTCAGGCTGAGCGGCGGCGGCGAGATCACCGCGCTGGCGGTCGGCGTCGCGGAAGGCAGCGCCTGCCATGTCGCGGTCCGGCCCGAGCGGCTCAGCCTGTCGAGTGCCGCCAATGGCGGCAACGCGCTGGCGGCGACCGTCGATGGGCGCATCTATCTCGGCGATCACCTGCGCCTGCTGGCCAGGCTCGCCAACGACCAGGTGCTGACCGTCAAGGTCGGCCCCGAAGCGACGATGGCGAACGGAGAGACCGTGACGGTCTCCTGCGCGCCCAACGATTGCCGCGCCTTCCCGGCCGATGCCGGAACGAGCGGCGCCATTCCAAAACAGGGGAAAATGCAATGACACAATTGAGAACACGACTACTCTCGCTCGCGGCCGCCACGGCCTGCATGAGCATTGCCGGCGCCGCCTTCGCGGACGAATTGTCGATCATGGCGAGCGGCGGCGCCTGGCAGGATGCGCAGCGCAAGGCCTGGTTCGAGCCGTTCAGCAAGGAGACCGGAGCAAAAATCCTGGAACAGGAATATCTCGGCGATCTCGGCAAGGTGAAAGCGATGGTTGAGACCGGCAATGTGCCGATCGACCTGGTGACGGTCGAGACCGCGACCGTGCTGCAGGGTTGCGACGCCGGCATCCTCGAGCGGCTCGACTATTCCAAGATCGGGCCGCGCGACAAATTCATCGAAGGCTCGGCGCTGGATTGTGGAGTCGGCCTCGATGCTTACGGCGATATCCTTGCTTATGACCCGACCGTGCTGAAGGAAGCTCCGACCTCGGTCCTCGACCTCTTCGACACGACGAAATTCCCGGGAAAGCGCGCCATGCGCAAGTTCCCGGCGCAGAACCTCGAATGGGCGCTGATGGCGGACGGCGTCGCACCCGCCGACGTCTATAAGGTGCTGGCCACGCCGGAAGGCGTTGACCGTGCGTTCAAGAAGCTCGACACAATCAAGAAGGGTATCGTCTGGTGGGACGCCGGCGCGCAGCCGGCACAGCTTCTCGCTTCCAAGGAAGTGGTGATGACCACCGCCTGGAACGGCCGCATCCAGAACGCGATCGACACCGACAAGAAGCCGTTCAAGATCGTCTGGAACAACCAGATCCTCGAATACGACATGATCAGCATTCCGAAGGGCGCGCGCAATCCGGAGCTTGCCTACAAATATCTCGCGTATATCAGCAAGCCCGAGAACAACGCCAAGCTCGCAAGCTACATCACCTATGGGCCGGTGCGCACCGACGCGGCTTCCTTCGTCGCACCCGACGCGCTGCCGAAGCTACCCAATGCTCCCGATCATCTCGCCGGCGCCTATCTCGTCGCCGACACCGAGTTCTGGGGCGACTATGGCGAGGACCTTGTCAAGCGCTTCAACGCCTGGCTTGCTCAGTAGGAAGGCGGGATGTCGGCGTTCCAGCCCAGCGAAATCGACCGGCCGACGCTGGCCCGCGACCGGTCAGCCGCCGACGCGGATCTGAAATCCGTGTCGGCAGCGCTCCGCCGCGCCGAACTCGGCGACCGGATGCGCTCGTTGCTTCTGGCAGCGCCGCTGCTCGTCCTTCTGGCCTTAAGTTTCGGTATTCCGATCGTGCTGCTTTTGTCCCGCGCCGTCTATGACCCGACCATCGCGGACGCACTGCCCAAGACGACCGCGGCCCTGGCCGGCTGGAACGGCCAGGGCCTTCCCGGCGACGACGCCTTCGCCGCGTTGGCGGCGGACCTCAAGAAAAACCAGGCCAAGGGCACGGCCTATGAACTGGCCAAGAGCCTGAACGCGCGGCTGCCTGGGGCCCGTAGCCAGGTGTTGAAGACGGTGCGCAAGCTCGAAAGCGCCGATGGCCAGGCCGCGCTCGACGCCATGAAATCGGTGCCGTTCTGGTCGGCGCCATCGACCTGGCCGGCGATCCGGAGCGGCACAAGCAGCCTCACCTCGTTCTACCTGCTCAGCGCGCTCGACCTGCGCTGGAACGCCGATGGCGGCATCGAGCGGGAGCCGCCCGAGCAGGCGATCTTCATCCAGGTGTTCCTGCGCACCTTCTTCGTCGCGGCGTCGGTGACGTTAGCAACGTTGATCCTCGGCTTTCCGCTCGCCTATCTCATCGCCAACGTGCCGAAGGGGCTAGCCGCCATCCTGATCGTCGCGGTGCTGTTGCCGTTCTGGACATCGATCCTGGTGCGTACCGCGGCCTGGACGGTGCTTTTGCAGAAGTTCGGCCTGGTTAATGATTTCCTGCTCCTGATCGGCGTCACCAGCGACCGGCTAGACCTGATGTACAGCCGCGTCGGCCTGATCATCGCCATGAC
Organism: Mesorhizobium sp. CA16; assembly: GCF_020165175.1. Lineage (NCBI taxonomy): Bacteria > Pseudomonadati > Pseudomonadota > Alphaproteobacteria > Hyphomicrobiales > Phyllobacteriaceae > Mesorhizobium > Mesorhizobium sp. CA16. The sequence goes on along the minus strand of NZ_JAIUHP010000007.1, from coordinate 228,601 downwards.
GCATATCCAGCTGCCGTTCACGTTGCTGCCGATCTACAGCGTCATGCGCACCATTCCGGCCTCGCAGATGAAGGCCGCCTACTCGCTGGGCGCCAGGCCTTTCACCGCCTTCCGTCGCGTCTATATCCCACAGGTGTTCCCTGGCGTAATGGCCGGTTGCATGCTCACCTTCATCCTGTGCCTGGGCTACTACATCACGCCGGCGCTGATAGGCGGGGCAAGCGACCAGTTGATCAGCAATTTCATTGCCAACTACGTCAATGTCGAACTGAACTGGGAGATGGCGGCGGCGCTGTCCTTCATCCTGCTCGTCTTCACCTTGGCGCTGTTCGGCATTTTTGCCCGCGTCCTCGGCCTCGACCGCCTGAAGCTGGTGTAGCCCATGCTGCTCTCTCCCTATCCCACAACAGGCGAACGCATCCGCATCACGCTGCTGTGGATTTGGTGCGGGCTGGTCATCCTGTTCCTGTTGGTGCCGATCCTCATCCCGGTGCCGCTCTCCTTCAACAGCGGCGCCTTCTTCATCTTCCCGCTGGAGGGCATCTCGACGCGCTGGTACGAGGTCGTGCTCGGCACCCAGCGCTGGCAGTCGGCGATCGGCAATAGCCTGATCATCGCCCTCGGGACGACGGTGATCGCGACGACGCTCGGGACACTGACGGCGATCGCACTTTCCGACGAGAAGTTTCCGGGTCGGCGCATTATCATGCCGCTGCTTCTTTCGCCGCTGATCGTGCCGGTGGTGATCACAGCCGTCGGTTCCTATCTATTCTACGCCCGCGTTGGGCTCGCCAGCACTTATGCCGGCATCATCCTGGCGCATACCGCCTTGGCCAGCCCCTTCGTGGTGGTGACGGTAGGCGCTAGCCTGACCGGCTTCGACCGCAACCTGATGCGAGCCGCGGCGATCTCCGGCGCCAAACCCCTGACGTCGTTCTTTCGCGTCATGCTGCCGCTGATTCTGCCCGGCGTGCTTTCGGGCGCGGCCTTCGCCTTCGTCACCTCCTTCGACGAAGTGGTCGTCGTGCAGTTCCTGGCCAGCGCCAGCCAGCGCACCATGCCGCTCGAAATGTTCATCGGCCTGCGCGAAAAACTCTCGCCCGCCATCACTGCCGCGGCGACCCTAATGATGGCGCTATCCATCCTGCTTTTGCTGGTGGCGAACATTTTGGCACGGCGCAGCCGTAAGTCCTGAGGCTAACCCGCGACCAATTGGGCAGGAACGATCTCGCGGCTGACGCATTTTGCCTCGCGTCAACAGCTGAGGGACCAGATGCGCATAGCCCATGTCGCGCCGCTTTATGAAGCCGTGCCGCCGAAACTTTACGGCGGCACGGAGCGGATCGTCTTCTACATCACCGAGGCACTCGTCGAGCTCGGGCATGACGTCACGCTGTTCGCGAGCGGTGACAGCGAGACATCGGCGCGACTGGTGCCAGGCCGCGACCAGGCGATACGCCTCGATCCGCGGCCGAAGAAATCGGAAATCGCCGCGCATCTGGCGATGCTCGCCGATGTGCGCGAACGCGCCGGCGAATTCGACGTCATTCATTTCCATCTCAGCCATTTCCTGCATTTTCCGTTCTTCGAGCAGATCGCGGGTCGCACGGTGACGACGCCGCATGGCAGGCTCGACTATGTCGACCTGGCGCCGGCCTACAAACGTTTCCCGCGTTTCCCGATGATCTCGATCTCGCACAGCCAGAAGCGCGGCTTGCCGGATGCGAACTGGCTGGCGACGATCCATCACGGACTGCCGCTCGATGCCTACCGGCCGACCTATGAACCACATGGGGAAGAGCCGTATCTCGCTTTCCTCGGCCGCCTGTCGCGCGACAAGCGACCGGACCGCGCCATCGAGATCGCGCGCCGGTCCGGGTTGAAGCTGAAGCTGGCGGCCAAGATCGGCGACGACGACCGCACCTATTTCCGCGACAACATCGAGGCGCTCATCGATGGCGACCACATCGACTATGTCGGCGAGATCACGGAAGACGAGAAGGCCGAATTCCTGGGCAACGCGGCAGGCCTGCTGTTCCCGATCGACTGGCCGGAACCGTTCGGTCTCGTCGCGATCGAGGCCATGGCCTGCGGCACACCGGTGATCGCCTGGAACAACGGCGCCCTGCCGGAGATCGTCGACAATGGCGTCACCGGCTTCGTCGTGGACAATGTCGACGATGCGGTCGCATCGATGCCCGCGCTTCTCGAACTCGACCGGCGGCAGGTGAGGGCAGTCTTCGAGAAAAGGTTCTCGGCGACAAGAATGGCGCGCGACTACCTTTCTGCCTATATGCGTCTGACCGGCATGCCGGAGGCCAGGGCCTCCTGACCTTGACTGCCTAGAGCCGGATGATTTCAGGTCTGTTCGACCTGAAATCTGAATCCGGCTCCAAATCAAAGAGATAGAGCATGATGTCGTCCGAAACCCGCCTCACACTTTTCGGCATCATGCTCTAGGGTGGGGCAACCGAAGAGGTGACGAATGACGGAGCTCGACGAGCGCAAGCTCGATCCTGCCGTGGCCCTTTCCTCGCTCGACGAGACGGCGCCGCGAGAACCGCACCGGCTTTTTGCCCTCAAGCAGGGCGACTGCTTCGCCGTCGCCGACGCCTATGGCGACATCAGGGGTTCGGGCGACGGGTTCTTCCGCGACGACACGCGCGTGCTGTCCGAATTCCGGCTGACCATCGGCGGCAGGCCGATGTCGCTGCTCGGTGCATCGCTCAGCCAGGACAATGTGCTGTTCACGTCCAACCTGACCAACCTGCCTATTCAAAGCGCTGCCGGCCGCGATATGCCGCAGGGCGCGATCCATATCGAGCGCGTCAGGCTGATCTGGCAGGACAGGCTGTTCGAGCGCATCACGCTTTCCAACTACAGCCGCGAGCATTCCACCATAACCGCGTCGCTGCATTTCGCCGCCGACTTTCGCGACATGTTCGAGGTGCGCGGCTCGACCCGGGTGAAGCGGGGCACCACGCATATCGCCAAGACCGACAAGACCACGGTCCTGCTCGGCTATGACGGCCTGGACGGCTTGCCGCGACTTTCGGCAATCTCCTTTTCGCAGGCGCCAGACCAGTTGAGCGACAATCGCGCCGATTTCCTCATCGCCGTAACCAAGCGCAGCCGAAAGGTGCTTTATGTCGAGGTCGGCCCCGCGATCGCCGACCCGCCCGATCGCGACCGCTTCCGCGCCGCGGCGGCGCGCGCGCGGTTCGGCATGCGCGCCAAGCGCAGGCACGGCGCCACGGTGCACAGCTCGGGGCGCGTGTTCAACGATTGGGTCGAGCGCGCCCGCGCCGACGTGGCGCTGCTTACCACCGAGCTTCCGACCGGCCCCTATCCCTATGCCGGCATCCCATGGTTTTCGACCGCATTCGGGCGCGACGGCGTGATCTCAAGCCTGCAGATGCTTTGGCTCAATCCCGGCCTGGCGCGCGGGGTGCTTGCTTTTCTGGCCGAGCACCAAGCGACCGAAACGTCGCCCTTTTCGGATTCGCAGCCCGGCAAGATCATGCATGAGACGCGCAAGGGCGAGATGGCGGCGCTGCGCGAGCTTCCTTTCGGCCGCTATTACGGAGGCGTCGACACCACGCCGCTTTATATCCATCTGGCTTCCGCCTATGCCGACCGCACCGGCGACATGGCCTTCATCGACAAGCTTTGGCCTTCGCTGAAAGCCGCTGCCGACTGGACGGAGGAGGCGAGCCGCGCCACCGGTTTCGTCACCTACCAGCGCGCCGCCGAGTCCGGCCTCGCCAACCAGGGGTGGAAGGACAGCTTCGATTCGGTCTTCCACGCCGATGGGCGCATCCCAAAGGGGCCGATCGCGCTGGTCGAGGTGCAGGGCTATGTCTTTGCCGCCTTCCGCGGCATGGCGGCGCTCGCACGCCGCCGCGGCGAATTCGCCGACGCCGAGCACTGGGAGGGCCGCGCCGAGGAAATGCGGATCGCCGTGGAACGCGATTTCTGGCTGGACGACCTGAATTTCTACGCCTTGGCCATCGATGGCGAGGGCCAGCCCTGCAAGGTTCGAACGACAAATGCCGGGCACCTGCTTTTTGTCGGGCTGCCGCAGCCCGACCGCGCCAAGCTGGTCGCCGAGCAGCTGCTGTCGGCTGCCTTCCATTCCGGCTGGGGGCTGCGGACGCTCGCCGACGATGCGGTGTTCTTCAACCCGATGTCCTACCACAACGGCTCGATTTGGCCGCACGACACTGCGCTTTGCGGCGTGGGCCTCGCCCGCTATGGCGAACGCGACAGCGTTGTGCGGCTGATGAGCGGCACTTTCGAATCGGCCGTTCATTTCAATATGCGGCTGCCCGAATTGTTCTGCGGTTTCGCCCGGGCGCCGGGCGAAGCGCCGATCGCCTATCCGGTGGCCTGCCTGCCGCAAGCCTGGTCGGCAGGCTCAACCTTCATGCTGATGCAGGCCTGTCTGGGCCTGGAAATCGATGGCTGGAAAGGCGAATTGCATGTCACGCGCCCGAGGCTGCCGATCGGTATCGACACCCTGATGCTCCGGCATCTGAGTGTCGGGGACAAGGTCGTCGATGTGACCTTCCAGCGGGTCGGCGACCGTGTCGCCGCCTTCCTTTCCGATCGTCATGAAGGCCAGGTGCCGCTTATCGTGCGGACTTAGAAGAAGGCGTCGCAAGCCCGCGTTCAACAATCGAAAAATGTCGGAACCCATGGCCGGCTTGTGCGTTGCACAGGTGGACCGGTCTGCCGTCCGCAGCCGGCAAGAACGAAAATAATGAGCGGACAGCCGGAGGCAGCCTGGCATTTCAATGACACAATACAGCGTTCTGTTACTGGTCCTTATTCTCGCAAGCCTTGGACTTTCCGCATTCGCCATTTTCATTTCGATATCCCGGTACCGTCGCAATCACCCGAGGATTTCGGCTGTGGCAGGCCCCGGCGACGACTTCGCCACAGAGGCCGCGCGCAAGGTGCTGCGCGAATTCGAAAAGAACGGGCAGTCGGTCGACGCGGCCCTGGTCACATGGTCGCCGGAGACGTTGCGCAAGATCCTCGCTGACGAGTTGCCGGATGCGCAGGTCATCATCGTCTCCAATCGCGAGCCCTATATCCACAACGAAACCAGGAACGGCGACGTCGAGCTTGTCGTGCCGGCGAGCGGACTGGTCTCGGCGCTGGAACCGATCACGCGCGCTTGCGCCGGCACCTGGATCGCCTATGGCGGCGGCACTGCCGACCGGACGGTGGTGGACAGGAACGACCGGGTGCAGGTGCCGCCCGGCAATCCTTCCTACACGCTGCGCCGCGTCTGGCTGAGCGACGACGAATATCAGGGCTACTATCTTGGCTTCGCCAATGAGGGCCTGTGGCCGCTCTGCCATATCGCGTTCACGCGCCCGATCTTCCGCGAATCCGACTGGGAGGCTTATGAGGCCGTCAACCGCAAATTCGCGGAGACGGTGGTTGCCGAGGCGCGCAACGAGCGGCCGATCGTGCTGGTCCAGGACTACCACTTCGCGCTTCTGCCGCGCATGATCCGCGAGCGCCTGCCGGAGGCGATCGTCATCACCTTCTGGCACATACCGTGGCCGAACTCGGAAGTGTTCAGCATCTGCCCGTGGCGCGAGCGTATCCTCGACGGCCTGCTCGGCAGCTCGATCGTGGGCTTCCACACCCAGTTCCACGCCAACAACTTCACCGAAAGCGTCGACCGTTTCATGGAAAGCCGGATCGAGCGAGCCGACGCGGCCATTTCCTATGGCGGCCAGGTGACGCTGGTGCATTCCTATCCGATCTCGATCGAGTGGCCGGTTGAGCTGCTGAAAACTCTTCCGAGCGTCGAGGAGTGCCGGGCGCGCGTGCGCAAGCGGTTCAGAATTCCAGCTGGCGCCAAGCTTTGCGTCGGCGTCGAACGCCTCGACTACACCAAAGGCATCCTCGATCGCTTCCATGCGCTTGAGGAACTGTTCATCCGTCATCCAGAAACGATCGGCAACGTCGTATTTCTGCAGATCGCTGCACCAAGCCGGGGCACGCTGCCTGCCTACAAGCAGCTGCACGATGAATGCCTGCGCTATGCCGACGAGCTCAACCAGCGCTACGGCAGCAAATCCTATCAGCCGGTCGTCATGGTGGCCGAGCACCATTCACAAGCCGCGGTCTATGAGCTTTATCGCGCCGCCGACATCTGCCTCGTCACCAGCCTGCATGACGGCATGAATCTCGTCGCCAAGGAGTTCGTGGCGTCGCGCGACGACGAGCAGGGCGTGCTGCTGCTCAGCACCTTCGCGGGCGCCTCGCGCGAATTGCTGGAGGCGCTGATCGTCAATCCGTACGACGCGGCGATGATGAGCGAGGCGATGCTGCAGGCGATGACCATGGGGCCGGACGAGCAGCACGAGCGCATGCGGCGCATGCGCGACATCGTGCGCGACAACAATGTCTATCGCTGGGCCGGCAGCATGCTGCTCGACGCGGCGCGGCTCAGGAAGCGCGGCGACCTCGACCGGGTCACGGCCCTATACGACCGGCCGGCAAGCCCCACCGGCGACAATGTCGTTTCCATGTTCGAACGCAAGCAGGCAGTCGGATTCCGATGAATAGTCAGGCAGACCTTACCCCGCCGCTTCCCGAAGGCCGGTGGGCGCTTTTCCTCGACATCGACGGCACCTTGCTGGAGCACGCGGCGCATCCCGACAGCGTGTCGGTCAGCGCCGAGTTGCGGCAATTGCTGCAGACGATCGAACGGCGGCTGGACGGAGCGCTCGCCTTCATCACCGGCCGCTCGATCGCGGCCGTGGACCATCTGTTCGATCCCTTGAAGCTCAGGATCGCCGGCCTCTACGGGCTGGAGCACAGGCTTGCGCCGGATGGCCGGATCGAGGCCGCCGACGAGCCGGCGGACATGGCGGCGCTCGCCGACGAGATCGAACTGGAGCTGGCAAGCAAGGCCGTCTATGTCGAGCGCAAGGGACCTGTGCTCGCCATCCATACGAGGGCAGCGCCCCAGCTTCTGGCACGGGCGACGGAACTGGTCGAGGCAGCGCTTGAGCGCCTGCCGAAAGGTTACCGTGTCATCGCCGGCAATGCCGGCGTCGAGCTGATGCCGCTCGAGGCCGCCAAGGGCGCCGCGATCCGGCGCTTCATGCAGACGGGTCCGTTCAGCGGCAGGCGTCCTGTGTTCCTTGGCGACGATACGTCCGACGAGAACGGCTTCGAAACGGTCAATGCCGCCGGGGGAATTTCGATCCGGGTCAAGCCGCAGGGCGAGACCACCGCGCGCTTCGCCATCGAGGATGTTGCGAGCGCCATTGCCTGGCTCGAGGCCAATTTCGGAGGGCCGGCCACGCAAACGCCAAGGAGTGATCTAGTCGCTTAGGCAGGCGCTGCAGGCCCGTGATCATGGCGATAATCTCGTTCTTATCCGCCTTCTTCGTCTCGCACACGCCGATCTGCTTGCCGAGCGCTCAAGCTTGGTCGGATCGTTAATACGTCAGCTCCTTACCGGTTTTACTCGAGGCGGGAAACAGGAAGGCACCGCCGGGATCGAAGAATATCTGCCGCCTACCCAGCGTGGCATCATGCTTTGCCGCTGCCGAAGATGTCGGCCGGATGTCGATTTCCTGTCCGGCGCTCGTGCGCGCCACAATACGCCGGCGCTCGCCGTAGAAGGCGACATCGACGATCTCGACCGCAAGCTCCGCATTGTTGGGCGAGCGCTCCAGGCGAAACGCTTCCGGCCTGATCATCAGCCTGGTTTTCTGTCCGGGCGCGAAGCTGCCATTGGAATTGATGCCGGAGACAAGCGCGCCGTCCGCGAGGCGGATGGTCGAGGCGCCGCCCACCGTTTCCAGATGCTCGGCTGCGAGGAAATTCGAGTTGCCGATGAACCCGGCAACAAAATCGGTTGCGGGCCTAAGGTAGAGGTCCTCGCCGGTCCCAATCTGTTCGATGCGGCCGTCCCTGAAGAGGGCGATGCGGTCCGACAGATGCAGCGCTTCTTCCTGATCGTGGGTGACGTAAAGGATGGTGACGCCGGTTTCGCGATGGATGCGGCGGATCTCGGCCTGGATCTCCTCGCGCAGCTTCTTGTCCAGCGCCGAGAGCGGCTCGTCCATCAGCAGGATGGGCGGATCGTAGGCCAGCGCGCGGGCGAGCGCGACGCGCTGCTGCTGGCCGCCCGAGAGCGCGGCGGGCAGACGCTCGGCGAAGCTTTCCAGCCGCACCAGGGAGAGCATGTCGGCGACCTTGCGCCTGACGTCGGCCTCGGGCCGGCGGCGGACGCGGAGCGGGAAGGCGACGTTTTCGGCGACGCTCAGATGCGGAAACAGCGTGTAGCGCTGAAAGACCATGCCAATGTTGCGCTTGTGCGAAGGCACCGACAGCAACGACTTGCCTTGCAGCAGCACGTTCCCGGCGGTCGGGTCCTGGAAGCCGGCGATGGCGTAGAGCGTGGTCGACTTGCCCGAGCCCGACGGCCCGAGGAAGGTCAGGAATTCGCCCTTCGGAATATCCAGCGTCACATCATGAACGGCGGTGAAGGCACCGAATGCCTTGCGCAATTTGCGGATCGAGAGAAAGGGTTGGGTCATGTCTGCAGCTTTCGGCGCAAGAGTGCCGTCACGATCATCAGGGCGAGCGTGAGCGCGACCAGCAGGCTCGATGCGGCGGCGATGACGGGGGTGAGGTCGGAGCGGAGACTGCCCCAGATCTTGACAGGCAAGGTTTGCAGGGTGGGGCTCGCCATGAAGATAGCGACCACGACCTCATCCCACGACGCCAGGAAGGAAAAGATCGCGGCGGAGAAGATGCCGATGCGGATCGAGGGCAGGGTGATCCTGAGCTTAGCCTGCAGCGGGCTGGCGCCGCAGACGATGGCCGCATCCTCGATCGACTTGTCGAAGCCTTCCAGAGCGGTCGCGATCGGGATGATGGCGAAGGGCAGCGCCAGCACGGTGTGGGCGACGACGAAGCCGATCGTGGTGCCGCCGAGACCCATGCGCAGCAAGAAGGCGTAGATGGCGATAGCGAAAACGACAACCGGCAGGACCATCGGCGTGAGCAGCAGCCCGCGCAGGACGTCGCGGCCGCGGAACTGGCCGCGAATCAGCGCGAAGGAGGCGAGCAGGCCGATGGCGACGGCGAGGATCGCCGTCATCGTGGCGATACGCGCGCTAGTGAGGGCCGCTTCGATCCAGGACGGGTCGGCGAACAGCTCCTGATACCATTTCAGCGTCCAGCCGGGGGGCGGAAAGGCCAGCCAGCGCGAGGAGCCGAAGGAGAGAAGCACGATGAAGACCACAGGCAGCAGCAGGAAGGCTGCGACCAATGCCGTGAAGGCAAGGAGCGCGACCTTCAACCAGCCGAGGCGGTCATAATCGAGCAGCATCTCAGGCGCCTCCCGCCGGGCGTTTTGACCCGACCAGGCGCAACTGCAACGCATAAAGCGCCATGGTGACGACGAGCAAGATGAAAGCGGCAGCACTCCCCAGGCCCCAGTTGAGCAGCGACTGGATCATCTGCGCGATCATTTCGGCGAGCATCATGTTCGACGTGCCGCCAAGCAGAGCCGGCGTGACGAAATAGCCGAGCGACATGACGAAGACCATCAGGCCGCCGGCGGCTATGCCGGGCAGTGACAGCGGCAACAGGATGCGCCTGAAGGCGGCGAGCGGGCTGGCACCACAAAGAGCGGCGGCGCGCAAAGTCATCGGATCGATGGCGCGCAAGGTGCCGACCAGCGGCAGGATCATGAAGGGCAGCATGATGTAGACCATGCCGATGGTGACGCCGGTGAGATTGTTGATCAGCGGCAGCGGCTGGTTGATGATGCCGGCGCCCATCAGCGCCCGGTTGATGACCCCGGTGCGCTGCAACAGCACCATCCAGGCATAGGTGCGGGTCAAGAGGTTCGTCCACATCGAAAGGATGATGATGCCGAACAGGATCGAGGCGAGCGCCGGCGGCATGATCGCCAGCATCCAGGCAACTGGGAAGGCGACGAGCACGGTGACCATGGTGACGACGAAGGCGACGAGGAAAGTGTTGAAGAAGACGCGCGCGTATGTGCCGTCGCCCAGCAGCGCCGCATAGTTCTGCAGGCCCGGAGCGGGGTCGGTGACGCTGCGGAGCAAAAGCGCCAGCACCGGCACGACGAAAAACAGTCCGATCAGGATCAACGCCGGAAGCAGGCCGCCAAGGCCTGCCGGTATTCGAAGGCTTGCGATCCCTTGCTGTGCTTCCACCGACATGGCGGTAATCCCGGATTGCTGGTCGGGACGGCCGGTGCCGCCCCGATCCTGTCAAAGGACGGTCCTTACTTCGCCTGCCAGGCGTACCAGCGCGTGGCGATCTCGTCGCGATGCTCGGCCCAGTAGTTCATGTCGAGGTTGATCTGTCCGTCGACATGGGCGTCCGGCAGGCCCTTGACCACGTCGGGGGGCATTTCCGCCTTGGCCCTGGTGTTGATCGGCGCGTAGCCGCTCGCCTCGGCGAATTTCGCCTGGCCGGTCGGGCTGGTCGCGGCGGCGAGGAATTTCATAGCGCCGTCCTTGTTCTTGGCGCCCTTCGGCACCACCAAGACGTCGGCGGCGGTGAGGTTCTGGTTCCAGGACACGCCGACATCGGCGCCGTCCTTCTCGAGCGCAAAGACGCGGCCGTTCCAGAGCTGGCCGAAGGCGGCCTCGCCAGAGGCGATCAGCTGCTGCGATTCGGCGCCGCCACCCCACCAGACGATGTCCGACTTGATGGTGTCGAGCTTCTTGAAGGCGCGGTCGAGGTCGAGCGGATAGAGCTTGTCGGCCGGCACGCCGTCGGCGAGCAGCGCGATCTCGATCACGCCCGGCGCCGACCATTTGTAGAAGGTTCGCTTGCCCGGAAACTTTTTGGTGTCGAACATGTCCGCCCAGCTTGCCGGCTCGCCGGAGACGGCGCCCTTGTTCCAGGCGAGCACGAAGGAATAGTAAAAGCTGCCGACGGCGTTCTCATTGCTGAAGCGCGGATCGAGATCGGCCTTCGGCACGACGGCGAAGTCGATTGGCTCGAGCAGGCCGTCCTTGGCCGCCTTGATGGCGAAATCCATCTCGACGTCGACGACGTCCCAGGTGACGTTCTTGGCGTCGACCATCGCCTTCAGCTTGCCGTAGTCGGTCGGTCCGTCCTGCAGCACCTTGATGCCCGAAGAGGCGGTAAAAGGCTCGGCCCAGGATTTGGTCTGGGCTTCCTGCGTCGTCCCGCCCCAGCTGGTAAACACCATTTCATCGGCCTTTGCGGCCGTGGTCGCTATCAACCCGGCAAAGACGCCGGCGAAAATCAGTTTCATGTCGTTCTCCTCTGATTGGTTGTTCCGTTCTTGTTCTTGTCGGCACCCTCGCCATGCCGTCTCAGCGCATGACGAAGGGATCGGGAATCGGGTCGTCGGAGGTGCGGATCCACACCGATTTCGAGCGCGTGTAGTCGCGGATGGCGTCGAGGCCGCCTTCGCGGCCGAGGCCGGAAAGGCCGTAGCCGCCGAAGGGGACCAGCGGCGAGACGGCGCGGTAGGTATTGACCCAGACGACGCCGGCATGGATGCCGCAGGCCATGCGATGCGCCTTGGCGAGATTTGAGGTGAAGACGCCGGAGGCGAGCCCGAATTGCGTGTCGTTGGCCAAAGCCAGCGCTTCAGCCTCGCTGTCGAAGGCAAGCACACTCAGCACCGGACCGAACAGCTCTTCGCGCACGCAGGCGAGAGCCTGGTCCTGCGCCTCTATGATGGTCGGCGCGTAGTAGTATCCGTCGGCCTTGCCCTTCGGCCGCGCGCCGCCGGTGACCAGTCGGCCGCCTGCAGCCACGCTCTCCGCCACGATTGCCTCGATCCTTTCGCGCTGGCGCGCGGTCGCCAGCGGACCCATCTCGGTTGCGGGATCCTGCGGGTCGCCGATGACGATGGCTTCCGCCTTGCGCTTCAACCGCGCGAGGAATTCGTCCTTGACCGAGCGCTCAACCAGCAGCCGCGAGCCCGCGACGCAGCTCTGGCCCGTGGCGGCGAAAATACCGGCCACTACTGCATTGGCGGCGCTGTCGAGATCGGCGTCGGCGAAGACGACGACCGGGCTTTTGCCACCGAGCTCGAGCGTGGTGTAAGCGAGATTCTCGGCGGTGTTGGCGACGATCCGCCGGGCGGTCGAAGGGCCGCCGGTGAAGGCGACACGGGCGACGAGCGGATGGCTGGTCAGGCGGTGCCCGCAATCATAGCCGAAGCCGGTGAGGATGTTGACCGCGCCGGCTGGAAAGCCGGCTTCGCTAACCAACTCGGCGAAAGCGAGCAGCGGCGCCGGCCCATCCTCGGAGGCCTTGAGCACGACGGTGCAGCCGGCGGCCAGCGCCGGGCCGAGCTTGACCGCCGACAAGAAGAGCTGCGAGTTCCACGGCACGACGGCGGCGACGACGCCGATCGGCTCCGGCCGCACCGTCACTTCCATGTCGGCCTTGTCGATCGGGATGAAGGCGCCTTCGTGCTTGTCGGCCAGCCCGCCATAATAGCGGTAGTAGTCACCGACATAGGCGATCTGGGCGCGGGTCTCGCGGATGATCTTGCCGGTGTCGCGCGTTTCCAGCTCGGCCAGGCGGCCGGCATTGGCGGCGACGAGATCGCCAAGCCTGACCAGCAGTTTTCCACGCGCGGTTGCGTTCATTGCCGCCCATGGGCCGGAGCGCAACGCCCGGTGGGCGGCTTCCACGGCGCAGTCGACATCGGCAACGGAAGCGGCGGGCATCGTCGCCCAGGGCAGGCCCGTCGACGGATCGATGCTGTCGAAAGTGGAGGACGCCTCGGCGAACTGGCCGTCTATGTAGTTCCTGAAGGCGGTGCTGCTCATCGCGACCCCATCTCCTGGAAGGCCGGCATCACCTTGTCGATGAACAGCCGCAGCGACTTCTTCTTGCGCTCATGCGAGAGGCCGCTGTCGATCCAGATCGAGTACTGGTCATAGCCTTGCGCCTCGTAGCTCTTCAGCCTCGCGATCACGTCGTCGGCCTCGCCGATGACGAGGTTCTGCCGGATCTTGTCGGGCGCGTATTGGGGCATCGCCGCGATCTCATCCTCGGTCAGCGGCTCGAGAACGCCCTGGCGGACGGGTTTCTTGTTCTGGAACCAGGCGCCGAACTGGCAGTAGAACTGCGAGAGGTCCTGGGTCAGGCGGTCGGCGTCGGCGGCGTCCTCGGCGACGAAAGTGTGCAACAGGAGCATGATCTGTGGCCGCGCTATGTCCGGATGCGCCTGGCAGGCGGCATTGAAGCGTTCCATCAGGCTTGCGACCTCGCCGTCGCCGGAGGCCAGCGGCGTCACCTGGACTTGGCATTGGTTGGCCACTGCGAAGTCGTGCGAGTTCGGATCGCGCGCGGCCACCCAGATCGGCGGGTAGGGTTTTTGCAAAGGCTTGGGCGAGGAGGTCGTCGGCGGGAACTGCCAGAACTCGCCGGAATGCTCGTAATCGCCGTCCCAGAGGCCGCGGATCGTCGGTATGATCTCGCGCATGCGCTGGCCGGCGCCCCAGGCATCCAGCCCCGGGAAGACGCGCTGATACTCGTAGCTGTAGGCGCCGCGGGCGATGCCCAGATCCAGCCGGCCGCGGGTGATGACATCGGCCATCGCCGCTTCGCCGGCGAGTTTGATCGGGTGCCAGAAGGGGGCGATGATCGTGCCAGTGCCGAGACGGATAGTATTCGTCTTTGCGGCGAGATAGGCGATGTTGATGAACGGGTTCGGCGAGATAGTAAATTCCATCCCGTGATGCTCGCCGATCCAGGCGGTCTCGAAGCCGGCCTGCTCCGCCAACAGAACCAGTTCTTCCAGTTCAGCCAGCAATTCGGAATGCGGCTTGGCGAGATCCGAGCGCTCCATATGGACGAAAAGCGAAAACTTCATCGATCTCACCGCTGGCCGGAATGGATTGGGCCGGAATGGATTGGCGCCGACGGCGCCGGCTTGGCAAGCGGCCGGACTTCGCCTTCGACCTCGTTTCCGACATAGACGCCGAAAGTGTCCTCGGCGCGCTCGCGCGCATAGCGGGCGAGCATCGAGCTGACAGCCGGGTCGGCGATCTTCAATTCGGAGATGCGTTCGATTTCGACAAACCGGATCTGGCCGTCGCCGTAGACGGGGGCGTCCACAGTCCCGCGATAATAGACGTGCGTGCGTGCGGCGTCCGCCGCGTCATCCCACACTGCGTAGAGGAAGCCGAGCTCGGCATCGATCGCCTTGGCGGCAAGTTTTCCCCTGAGGCTGCGAGCATCGTTCGCGGCACCGAGGCCGCGGCCGGCCGGCAATTGGTAGGATCCCTCGGCGGTCTCGAAAAAGAGGACGCGGCCTTCGTTCTCGAGGATCGCGCCGACCTCGGTTCCGGGCGGAGCGGCGGCAGCCAACGCCTCCTGACTCAGGCCCGGCGTGACATAGGCGCCGCGGCAATAGCCGAGCGGCTGGGCGCCATTGTGGCTGAAGTCATGGACGCGGCCGATGAGGATCGAATGGTCGCCGGCATCGACCAATTGCTCCATACCGCAATCGAACACCGCGACCGATCCCCCGATCAGCGGATTGCCGGTCTGTCCGGACTGCCATGCCACGGAGGCGAATTTATCCGCGGCCTTCGAGGCGAAGATGCCGGATGCGGATTTCTGGGCTTCCGACAGGATGTTGACGGCAAAGCCCCTGGAGGTCGAGAAGACCTGATGCCCCAGAGCCTTCTTGGCGATGCAGACCAGCACCAGCGGTGGCTCGAGCGAGACGGAGGTGAAGGAGTTGGCGGTGAAGCCGCGCGGATCGCCAGACTCGTCGATCGTGGTGACGATGGTGACGCCGGTCAGGAAGGAGCCAAGCGCGCGTCGGAACTCCATGGCGTCGAATGCGGTGCCGTCTTCCACCGCCGGTCCGCCAACAGCCGCGACCTGGTCGAGGAAACCTATGATGCGCTGATTCACTTTTTGCGGGGAAGCGATTGTCATCATGTGCTTTTCGTCGTTCAGCACCACACATCGCCCAGCTGGCGCCAGTCGTGCCATCGCGGCCGACATGGCGGCTGTCGAGTTGCGATCTTCCGAGCCGGTCATGAACAGCGCGGGTACTGTGAGATCGGGCAGACGATCGGCGTGCGCGGTATCGGCGCTGGCAAAGAGGCGGTAGGTGCGGGCATAGCCTTGCCGATCGACGCCTTCGAGCGCCGCGCGGGCCGTCGCGGCCGCGTCCGAAAGAGCCGGCGGGATCGGATCGCCGAACCAGCGGGCGATCGTGGCGGCGATGGCCGATGGGTCGCCGGGTCCGCCAAGCGCTGCCGCCCGTTCGCGCACCGCCTGCGCGAGCTCGGGCGGGCGCCGGAAAACGGCGTTGAGGCAGATGAGGGCGCTGATGCGCGACGGGGCGCGAAGCGCGATTTCCTGTGCGACAAGCGCGCCCATCGAGTGGCCGATGACAGCGACGCGGGCAAGGCCGAGATGATCCAACAGACGGATCGCCTGATCGGCGAAGTCCGACAGGCGGGCGTTCTCCGGCGGCAGGGGCGAAGAACCGTGGCCGAGCATGTCGATGGCGATCACGTCGAAGCGGTCCTGCATAGCGGCGATCTGGGGCTGCCAGATCGCGGCATCCATGCCGACGCCGTGGATGAGCAGGACCGGCGCGCCCGAACCGGCGCGGATGAAGCCGGTGCCGTCGGGCGCCTTGCTGCGGATCGTCGCGGCGTCAGCCATGCAGATCTCCGAGCTCCTTCAGATCCTGGTAGCGGTCGCCGATCCGGTGATGCGGGCGGCCGCCGATGGACGCGCCGAGCGCCACCACCAGCTCGTCCGGCGCGGGCGCGTCGCCGATCTGGAAATGCACGGTCAGGTAATGCGAGCGGCGGCCTTCGTCGTTCTTGTCCATCAGCGGGATCATGATCGGCGTGTTCGGACCGCCACGCAGATTGGTGAAGGCGAGATAGGTCTTGGCGCCGACGGCCCGGCGATAGTGATTGCCGAAATGCAGCGTGTGGATCAGCGCCGACGCATGCTCGACCTCACCCGACGTGCCGCAAATGGCGGCCTTGCCGTAGCCTTCGATGACCTCGCCCGAGCCTGCCGCGCCGATAATCTCATTGGTCAGCGTTTCGCCGAGCACCGGCGCGAAAGCGCGGATCTCGGGGGAGAGGTCCTCGATGAAGCCGCGGCCTGCCCATGGGTTGGTGAGCACCGCGGCGACGCCGATCAGACGCAGCGGCCGCCGGGCCGTCTTGCCGCCCTCGATCAGGGTGTTCTCGGTATAGGTGACGATCTTGCGGATGGCCGGCTGCATGAAATTCCTCAGGATGGGAGCCGCTCGGGGCCCATCGATTTCTGTATCGTCTTATGGTATACCATGCTATGGAGTGCCATGCGTCTTGTCAATCGGTCATGGAATCGGTTTTTGTGACGAGGCTAAGGATTCAGGAAAAATGGCTGACACGCTTCGCATAGACCGCTCCGCCAAAACGTTGAGGACGCTGGCGCTGGAGCGCATGCGCGAGGCGATCATGGATTTCCATTTCCAGCCCGGCGAAAGGCTGGTCGAGCGGCCGCTATGCGACCAGCTCGGGGTCAGCCGTTCGGTCGTGCGCGAGGTGCTGCGGCAGTTGGAGGCCGAAGGCCTGGTGCAGATGATACCTGGACATGGGCCGGCCGTGGCGAAGCCTGATCTTGGCCGGACCGACGAGATCTACGAGTTGCGCGCGCTGCTGGAGGGCATTGCGGCGAAGGCCTGCGCCACATCGGCCACCGACGGTCAGATCGCGCTGCTCGATGCGGCGCTGGCAAAGCTGCTCGAGGCGTGGGCGTCGGGCGTGCCGGCCGAGGTGATGCGGGCGACGGCGAGCTTCTATGAGGTGCTCTTTGAAGCCGCCGACAAGCGCATAGCTTGGGAGATCGTCACCGGTCTCAACGTCCGCATCAACCAGCTGCGTTCGATGACAATCCTGTCGCAGAACCGCCGCGAGCCGGCGATCGCCGAAATGCAGGCGATCATGGATGCGATCCGTTCGCGCAAGCCAGAAGCGGCGGAGGCGGCGGCGCGGCGGCATGTGGAGACGGCCTGGCAAATCGCGCGCGACGCGCTTCGGCTCGGGACGCTTTAGGCAGCCTGCTCGAAACTAATTCCTGTCGACCGGCTTGGAGCGCATGCGCGAAACCGTCTCGCGCTCGGCGCGCTTGGAACGCAGGGGCGGCAGGCCGCGGTCGATAAGGTCCATGTCCTCCAGCACCATGTCGCCCATGCGCTTAAAGGCGACGTCGAGCGCGCCGGCGCGATGCGCCGAACGCAGGAAGCCGGGGAGGGTGCGGACGGGATGGTCCTTGGCCAGCGGCTCCTCGGGGAAGACGTCGCTTGCAGCGACGATGTGGCCGCTCTTCACCGCTTGCATCAACGCCGGGAAATCGACGACGCCGGCGCGGCTGAGCAGGATGAAGGCCGCGCCCTTGCGCATCCTGGCAAAGGCGTCGGCGCCCAGGAAACCCTCATTCTCGCTGGTGACGGAAGCGACGACGAAGACGAAATCGCTTTGCGACAGCACCTCGTCCAGCGAGGCCGGCTCGACGCCGTTGTCGATCAGGATCGATGGCGGCAGCCATGGATCGAAAACTTTCGTGCGGGTGCGGAAGCCGGTCAGCAGGCGGTTGAGCGCGCGGCCGAGATCGCCGAAGCCGATGATGCCCACATCCGCGCCGGAGAGAAGCCGCGCAGTCTGGTTGCCGTCGCCGCCCCACAGTTCCTTGCCCTGCCGGAAGGCGAGGTCGGCGTCGACGATGTCGCGCGCGAGGTTCAGCGCCATGGCGAGGCCAAGCTCCGCCACCGGTTCGGCAAAAACCAGCCCGGTGGTGACGATATGGATGCCGCGCGCGAACAGCGTCTCATAGGGCATGTTGTTGAGGAGGTTGGTCTCGACGTTGAAGACGCAGCGCAGCGCCTTCAGCTTTTCCAGCGTTTCGGATGAAATCGGTGGCTGACCGATGATATAGCGCGCCTCGGCCAAAGTTTCGGCGGGTAGGGCGGAAACGTCTTCCGGCGTGGTCTCGACAATGCGATAGTGGCTGCGCAGGCGCGCCAGTTGCGGCGGCGTGAAGATCAGGTCGAGCGTGCGCGGTTCGGGTGCGCTGATCACCAGCGGCAAGGTGTTGTCTGACATGTTTTCCTCCCGGGACACGATTGGATCGCATCAATCACTTCTTTCCAGTCTTACTCCCGGTGAAACGATTTACAAGAACGAAAAATCGATTTATCGATTGGAATGGCGAGGTGGCTGATTGGCTGCCTGCCCTCGGGAGGAAGTCAATGGCGCAACAGGAAGCCCGGCAGCGGCGTCCGTCGATCCATGACGTGGCAAGCCATGCCGGCGTGTCCGCGGCCACCGTCTCCAAGGTGCTGGCCGGCGTCACCACGGTGAAGCCTGAAAACGCGCAGCGCGTCTTCGATGCCGTCGAACGCCTGGGCTACCGCGTCGATCCATTGGCGTCCGACATGCGCAGGGCCAAGCGCCGCATCATCGGCGCCATCATGCCGGAATTCGAAAGCGAGTTCTTCGGTTCGATGGTCACCGAGCTGGAAGGCCTTGCCGAGCAGCGGGGTTACACGCTGGTCGCGGCATCGAGCCGTGAATCGGAGGCGCGCGAGAAGGAGATCCTCGCCCGCATGCATGACTGGCGCGTTGCCGGCGTGGTGCTGGCGCCGGTGCGCAATGAGCACGGGCCGGCGGCTGCCTTCATGAAAGCCCACGGCATGACCGGCGTGCTGATCGACCGTGTCTTGTCCGACGACGCTTTCGACACGGTCTCGGCCGATAGTTTCGCCGCCAGCGCCGAAGTGGCGCGGATGCTGATCGGCAATGGGCACAGCCATATTCTGGTCATCGGCCTTGCCGAGCAGGCGGCGACGGTGCGGGCGCGCCTGGAAGGTTTTCGCAGCCAGGCGCTGGCGCTCAACCCGTCGGTGCGCATCGACGTCATCACCTCGGAAGTCAGCGTCGAGCCGCTGCGATCTTCGCTGCGCGACTATTTCGGGAGAGGCGAGAGGCCGACCGCCGTCTATTCGCTGCTTTTGAAGGGCACGCTTGTTGCGCTGTCCGAATTCCGCCGCCGCGGCTGGCATTGCCCGAACGATATCTCGCTGGTCGGCTTCGACGACGCCGAATGGATGCAGGTGACATGGCCGGCGATCGCGGCCGTGGTGCAGCCGGTGCACCGGATCGCCAGCGAGGCGATGAACCTTTTGTTTCGCAGGGTCGAGGGTGATGCGGGACCACCCGCGGCGCGGCTCGAGCCCTGCCAGGTGTTGATGCGGGAATCCGTTGGCTCGCCAGGCAACGGCCCGCATTCCGGGGGAGGAGACCGACAACAGCCCCCATTGTCGTGAGCGGAAGCATGCGCCGGCCCTGGCCGTGGCATCCGGCGCCAAGGATCAACGGAGGATAGAATGATATCGCATTTCCCAAGGATAAATCGATTTACCCTTGCCGTGGGCGTCGCGCTTGCGTTTTCCGCCGTCGGCGTTGCCAAGGCCGAGGACGGCGAATATGGCGTGCTGATGAAGACACTGGCCAACCCGTTCTGGGGCGCGATGGCGCAGGGCGTCGCGGACGGCGCCAAGGAAGCCGGGGTTAAGTACTTCCAGCAGGCGGCCGAGAGCGACCAGGCGGCCGAGCCGCAGTTGAACCTCTGCAACACCATGCTCGAGCGCAAGCCGGTGGCGATGATCACCGCGGCCATCAACTCGACCAACCTTTTGCCTTGCCTGAAGTCGGCGCAGGACGCCGGCATCAAGATCGTCGACCTCGACAACAATCTCGACCAGGCGGTGCTCGACAAGGAAGGCGTCAAGGTCACCTTCCATATCGGCTCCGACAACATCGCCGCCGGCGCGCAGGGCGCGGAGTATCTCGCCAACAAGCTCGGCAAGGACGCCAAGGGTCCGGTGCTGGTGATTGAAGGCCTGTCCGGCAACATCACCGGCGAGAAGCGTGCCAAGGGTTTTGCCGACAAGCTGAAGGAGCTGGCGCCCGGCCTCGAAATCGTCGCTTCGCTGCCGGGCGACTGGGACCGCGGCAAGGCCGCTTCGATCGCCACCGACACGCTGACCGCGCATCCTGATCTCGTCGCCATCTTCTGCGCCAATGACGGCATGGCGCTTGGTGCAGTCGAGTCTGTCTATGCGGCGGGCAAGGGTTCGCAGGTGACGCTCATCGGCGTCGACGGCAATGTCGATGCGGTGAAGTCGATCAAGGAGGGCCGCCTCAATGCCTCGGTGGCGCAGCTTCCCTATCTCGTGGGCAAGCAGGCGGTGGAGAACGTCAAGAAAGCACTCGGCGGCGAGAAGGTCCCGGAAAGCATTGCCGTGCCGACTTTGGTGCTGACCAAGGACGTGCTCGACGCCGGCAAGGAGCCGATGCTGCAATATGTGAAGTGAGGAAGGAAGGGAGTAGGGGAGTAAGGCAGTAGGGGAGCAGGGGAGCGCGGTTTGTGCTTCGCCCATCTTTCCCACTCCCCTACTAACCTACTCCCTTACCCGAAGGGTAGAAAAAATGGCTTCTGAACAGCCCGGCTTCTGGGCTCGGGTGCAGCGCGCATCCGTCGAAAGGCTCCACATCAGGCTGGAGTCCCTGGTGGTGCTTCTGGCGCTGAGCACGGCGATGGCGCTCTTGTCGCCCTATTTCCTGTCGCTCAGCAATTTCCTCAACATCCTGCTCGCGACCTCGACGATCGGCGTGCTGGCGATTGCCGCCACCTTCGTCATCGGTTCGGGCGGGCTCGACCTGTCGCTCGGCTCGGTCATGGGGCTTGCGGGCGTCGCAGGCGCTTTCGTGGCGGTCAATCTCGGCTGGCCGTCGGTCTTCGCAGTGATCGCCTGCATTCTGGCCGGCGGGATCGCCGGCTACATCAACGGCCAGCTGGTCACCCGCGCCTTCGTGCCGGCCTTCATCGTCACGCTCGGCATGCTAGGCCTGGCGCGCGGTTTGGCGCTGGTCATCTCGAAGGGCAGGGCGATCTACGGCCTGCCGCCCGAGATCGTCTATATCGGGCAGGGGCGGCCGTTCGGCGTCCCGATGCCGGTGATCATCCTGGTGCTGACGGCCATCGTCGCGCATGCGGTGCTTGCCTATACGCGTTTCGGCCGCCACACGCTGGCGCTGGGAGATAGCGAAGGTGCTGCGCGAGCCGCGGGCATCCGCGTCGAGCATCACCGCCGCATCATCTACACGCTGTCGGGCGCGCTCGCCGGGCTTGCCGGCTTGCTCTTCACCGCCCGCGTCAATGCCGGCGATCCGACCGCCGGCATCAATTACGAGCTCACCGCCATCACGGCGGCGATCATCGGCGGCACCAATCTGTTCGGCGGCCGAGCCTCGATCCTCGGCACGATGATCGGCGCGCTGATCATGGGCGTCTTGCAGAACGGGCTGACGCTGCTTGCGGTGCAATCCTATTACCAGCAGATGGCGATCGGCGCGGTGCTGATCCTCGCGGTCTTCATCGACCAATACCAGGTGCGGAAGGAGTCGCGCGTATGACCCTGCTTTCGCTGCGCGGCATCCGCAAAAGCTTCGGCGCGGTCGACGTGCTGCATGGCGTCGATCTTTCGGTCGCGGCCGGCGAGGTGGTCGGGCTGGTCGGCGACAATGGCGCCGGAAAGTCGACGCTGATGAAGACCATCACCGGCATCTACCGTGCCGACACCGGCTCGATCGAGTTCGACGGCAAGGATATCCTGGCGCTGGACCCCGGTCAGCGGCGGCGCCTCGGCATCGAAATGATCTACCAGGATCTCTCTTTGGCGAAGCAACAGGACGTGGCGTCGAACATCTTCCTCGGTCGTGAACCGACGAAAAAGTTGCTCGGCCTGTTCCCCGGCTTCGTCGACAAAAGCGAGATGGATCGCCAAGCGTCGAAAATGATCGAGCGGCTGGGCGCGCATTTGCCGTCGATAAACCGGTCGGTCGGTTCGTTCTCCGGCGGCCAGCAGCAGACGGTGGCGATCGCGCGCGCGCTCACCTTCAATCCGAAGCTCGTCATCATGGACGAACCGACTGCGGCGCTTGCCGTGCGCGAGGTGCAGAGCGTGCTCGATCTCATCCGGCGGCTGAAGTCCGAAGGCATCGCCGTCATCCTGATCTCGCACCGGCTGAACGACGTGCTGTCAGTCACCGACCGCATCGTCGTGCTGCGCCACGGCAGGGCGGACGCCGATCTCGTCACCGCCAGGACCAACATGAACGAAGTCGTCAGCCGCATCGTCGGCGGCGGCGATACGGCCGCAGCGGCGGCGCATGAGCAACGAGGCTGACATGAACACCTTCGGACTGCACACTTTCGCCATCGCACCGGTGTGGGACCTCGCCCGCATCGAGCCGCAGATGGACAGGCTCAAGGAATACGGCATCGGGCTGATGGAGATCCCTTTGCTTCGGCCTGAGGAGATCGACACCAAGCGGACGCGCAGCTTTGCCAATCACTATGGTGTTGAACTGGTCCCCTCGCTCGGCCTGCCGCGCGCGCTCGATGTGGTCGAACGGCCAGACGAGGCGCTGGATTTCCTCGAACCGGCTTTCCGGGTCTGCAATGAGGTCGGCGCCGAAGCGCTCGGCGGCGTCACCTACGGCACGATCGGCAAGACCACCGGCCGCGCGCCGACGCAAAGGGAAATCGACGGTATGTGCCGTTTCCTCGAACGCGCGGCGAAGGCGGCGAAGTCGCGCGGCCTGAAGCTCGGCATCGAGCCCTGCAACCGCTATGAGACGCACCTGATCAACCGCGGCATCGACGCGGCAAAGATCATCGAGCGCATCGGCGCGCCCAACATCTTCATTCATCTCGACACCTACCACATGCATATCGAGGAAGAGAGCTTTGCTTCCGGTTTCGAGGCGGCGGCGCCCTATCTCGGCTATGTGCATGTGTCGGAAGCCAATCGCGGCGTGCCAGGGCGCGGCATGCTGAATTGGGCGGCCTGCATGAAGGCGATCGCCGACATCGGCTATCAGGGCGCGATCACGCTCGAAAGCATGAACCATGTCGATGTCGACATCGCCGGCGGGCTCGCCGTCTGGCGTCCCGTGGCGGAAGATCCGCGCGACGTGATCGAGGTCGGCCTGCCGTTCCTGCGCGAGGAGGCGAAGAAGGCCGGGCTGACGCTGGGGTGAGGGCATTTCTTCCTTCCCCCTTGTGGGGGAGGGCGGCCTCGCGAAGCGAGGTCGGATGAGGGGTGCTCCAGGGAAAGCCAGCGTCTCACTCCGCTGGAACACCCCTCATCCATCTCGGCGCTGCGCGCCGATCTACCTTCTCCCACAGGGGAGAAGGAAGAAGCGGCCAATCAGAACGGGTAGTGCTGGCCTGGGTCCTCGATCGTCACCCAGCGCAGGTCGGTGAATTCGGCGATCGAGGCCTTGCCGCCGAAGCGGCCATAGCCCGAACCCTTGACGCCGCCGAAAGGCATCTGCGCCTCGTCGCCGACGGTCGGGCCATTGATGTGGCAGATGCCGGCGTGGATGCGCGCGGCTATCGCCATGGCGCGGCGGATGTCGCGGCTGAAGACGGCCGACGACAGGCCGTATTCGGTGTCGTTGGCGACGCGCACCGCTTCGTCCTCGCCTTTCACGCGAATGACCGGCTTCACCGGACCGAACGACTCTTCCGAATAGACGCGCATCGCGGGCGTCACGTGGTCGAGGAGCGTCGCTTCCACCACCGTTCCTGTCCGCTTGCCGCCGGCCGCGAGCGTTGCACCCTTCGCGGTCGCGTCGGCAATCAGCTCCTCCATCTTATCCGCCGACTGGCTGCTGATCAGCGAGCCGAGCACGACATGGCCGCGCGGGTCGCCGGCCGGCAGTTTGGAGGCACGCGCGGCAAGCTTGGCGACGAACTCGTCGGCGATCTTCTCGTCGACGATCAGGCGTTCGGTCGACATGCAGATCTGGCCCTGATGCATGAAGGCGCCGAAGGTCGCGGCATTCACGGCAGCGTCGATGTCGGCGTCGTCCAGCACGACCAGTGGCGCCTTGCCGCCGAGCTCGAGCAGCGCCGGCTTGAGGTGCCGCCCCGAGAGCTCGGCGATGATGCGGCCGACCTTGGTCGAGCCGGTGAAATTGACGCGCTTCACCGCCGGATGCGCGATCAGCGCCTCGACGATTGCCGCCGCGTCCTTCGGGTCGTTGGTGACGACATTGACGACGCCCTTGGGCAGGCCGGCCTCGACCAGCACCTGACCGATCAGGCGATGCGTGCCGGGGCATAGTTCGGAGGCCTTCAGCACCACCGTGTTGCCGCAGGCGAGCGGCATTGCGAGTGCGCGCGTGCCGAGGATGACCGGCGCGTTCCACGGCGCGATGCCGAGGCACACACCAGCCGGCTGGCGGATCGCCATGGCGAGCGTGCCCGGCTTGTCGGATGGAATAACCTCGCCGGAAATCTGCGTGGTCATCGCCGCCGCCTCGCGCAGCATGTTGGACGCCAGCATGACGTTGAAGCCCGCCCAGGGTCCGGTGGCGCCGGTCTCTTCCATCATCAGCTTGGTGAATTCCCCGACCTTCGAGGCCATGACGTCGGCCGCCTTCAGAAGCAGCATCCGGCGCTCGCCAGGTCCGGTCTTCGACCAGGCGTCGAAGGCTGCCGCCGCCGCATCTGCCGCGGCGTTGGCGTCGGCAATGCTTGCGGCGGCGGCGCGCGTCGCGAGCTTGCCGGTGAAGGGGTCCAGGCGCTCGTAAGAGGCTTTGCCGGTCGCCGCCCTTTCGTCGCCGTCAATCAGAAGTCCGATGTCCATGGGTTTCTCCCTCGCTTTCGCTGGAGCGTTGCAAAATTAGAAGCCAAGCACTTCCGCGTTGATCGACGCTTCGAGGCCGCCGTCGACCGGCACGTTGGCGCCGTTGATCCAGCGCGCGCCGTCGGAGCACAGGAACAGCACGACGGGCGCGATGTCGCCCGATGTGCCGGCGCGGCCGACGCGCGCGATATCGCTGTCGACCTTGGCGTCACCGAGGACCGAGCGGAACTGTTTCAGGATCGGCGTCTCGACCGGACCGGGGCTGACCGCGTTGACGCGAATGCCGCGGCTCTTGAACAGGTCCTGATGCGCCGCGCGGAAGGTCCACAGGAGCAAAAGCTCCTTCGAGACCGGATAGCCTTCCTCGTTCTTGACCGCGTGGTCGGCGATCACTCTGGCGACATCGGGAAAGCCCTCGACGCCAACCATCGAGGCGGCTCGGTTGAGATTGGCGCGCCAGCCGAAGCCGGCGATGGAGGCGACATTGACGATGGCGCCGCCTTCGCGAAGCCTTGGCGCCATCGCTTCCGAGAGCGCGCGCAGGCCGTAGAAATTGACGGCGAGCGTCGGCGCCGCGCCCATATTGCCGGAAAGGCCGGCGACGTTGCAGAGCGCGTCGATGCGCTGCGGCAACCGCGCCACGAGGTCGTCGACGCCGGCTTTGGACGAGATGTCGGACTTGACGAAGACGCCCTGATGTCCGGCCGGCTCGCGCAGGTCGACGCCGATGACGTCGGCGCCGAGTTGGCCCGCGAGTTCCGCCGTGCGGGCGCCGATGCCCGAGGCGACGCCGGTGATGAGGATCGTCTTGCCGAACAACATGCTCATGCCTTCTCGCTGTGTGCCGCAGTGGGTGCTGGTGAAATGGCCTCGCCGGTCGGATCCGCCACGCTGGCGGGAAGCCTGACGCGGTAGCCGACCGACAGCAGGCGCCAACCAAAACGCTCTTCGAGCGTGCCCCAGAGGCCGCGCGGCAAGAGCAGCGAGAAGACCAGTGCCGCGGCGCCGAGCCCGATCAAGTACCAGACGCCGGTGCCGCCGAACCAGGTCTCGATGAGGAAGAAGAGCAGCGCGCCGAGGATGGCGCCCTCGAAGGTGCCGATACCGCCGACCAGCACCATGAAGATCATGTAAGCGGTCCACTGCACGTTGAAATAGGTCTTCGGCTGGAAGGTGATCGCGGTGGCCAGCCACAGCGCGCCGGCGACGCCGATGCCGAAGGCGGCGAGCACGAAGAGCTGCCGCTTGGTACCGGTGACGCGCACGCCGACGGAGGCCGCCGCATCCTCATTGTCGCGGATGGCGCGAATGGCGGCGCCGGTGCTGCCGCGCAACAGGCCGAACAGGATCGCGAGCAGCGCCGTCATCGACGCCAGCGCCAGCCAATAGATGGTCAGCCGGCGTGTCGATGCATCGTAGACGTTGAGCGAGATCAGCGACGTGCCGGTCTCGCCCTGGATCAGCCGGTCGAGATTGACGAGCAGGTGGGTGAGCGCTGCGATCACCCACATGCCGATGGCGAACTCGCCGTTCCTCAAGCGTAGCATGAACAACGAGATCGGCCAGGACACGGCGCCGACGATGACCGCCGAAACGAAGAGCGAGACAAACGGATTGAGCCCGGCATTGGCGAGGCGGATGGCGAAGTAGGCGCCAAGGCCGAAGAACACCTGCTGACCGACCGAGACCAGCCCGCCGAAACCGGCCAGCGCATTCCACATGGCGGCGAGGATCACATAGATGAACAGCGCCGTTATGCGATCGACCGCGCCGGCCGACAGGAATTGCGGCGCGACGGCGAGCAGCAGAATGATGGTCAAAACGCCGATGCCGGCGCTGCGCGAAGCGGCCGTGCCACGCTCGATGACCGGGGAGGCGGCGCTCATGAGGCTTTCCGCGTGGAGAGGCGCAGCAAGCTGTGCAGGCCGAGGCCGGAAGTGTAGAGCCGGATGAACAGCACGATCAGGAAAGCGACGTGGCCGCCGATGAGGAAACCTTGCGGATGGATCCTGGCGCCGAGCGTCTGGGCGAGCGCCAGCACGATGCCGCCGATCAGCGTTCCCCAGAGCGAGCCGGCGCCGCCGATGACGGCGGCTTCGAAGGCGAACAGCAGTTGCGTTGCGCCGGCATAGGGATCGAAGGTGGCGCGCATGCCGAGGAAGGCGCCGGCGAGACCGACCGTGACCATGGCGATTGCCGCGGCTATTGCCATGGAGCGGCGCGCGTCGACACCGACGATGCCGGCGGTATCAGGGTCTTCCGAGGTCGCGCGGATCGAGCGGCCTAACCCGGTGCGGGTGAGGAACAGTTGTAGTCCACCAAGCAGGACGACGGCGGTGATGAAGATGATCACCGCGAGCTTGCCGACATAGAGGCTGCCCGGCCATTCCCAGGAATCGTAGGACAGGCTGCCGATGAAGGGCGCCAGCGAGCGCGTGTCGGCGCCGAACTGTTCGAACAGCACATTGTCGATGACGATGGCGAGGCCGAAGGTTGTGAGGATCGGCAGCAGCGCGCCGCCGCGCGCGCTGCGCTCGAGCAGGAAGTGCTGCAGGGCCCAGCCAATCGCGGCCATCAGCGGCAGCACGACGAGCAGGCCCAGAAATGGCGAGATGTGGAAGCGCGAGGCGAGCAGCCACAGCGCGAAGGCCGACAGCACGGCGAGGCTGCCATGCGCCAGGTTGATGATGCGCATCACCGAGAACATGAAGGAGAGCCCGCAGGCGATCAGCGCGTAATAGCCGCCGAGTAGGACGCCCTGGACGATCTGGTTCATCATGCCGGCACGCCTCCGGCGCCCTTCCGGTGCAGGCCGAAATAGGCCTTGGTCACCTCGTCGCGCGACACGCTCTTGCTGTCGCCGGCAAGGACGATCCGGCCCTCCAGCATGCAGATCACCTTGTCGGAGACGGAGAGCGCGCGGTTAAGGTCCTGCTCGACCAGGATGATCGTCGTGCCGGAGCCGATCAACCCCTGCAGGGAGGCATAGACGCGGTCGACGACCAGCGGCGACAGGCCGAGCGAGACCTCGTCGAGCAGGAGCAGATCGGGATTGCTCATCAGCGCACGGCCGATTGCGGTCGCCTGCTGCTCGCCGCCGGAAAGATGCCCGGCCTTGGCATGGCGGCGCGGCTTCAAGTTGGGGAAGGTGTCGAGCACGCGTTCGACGCTCCAGTCGCCGGGGCGGCCGGCAGTGCGGCCAAGCAGAAGGTTTTCCTCGACCGTCATCTGCACGAACAGCCGCCGGCCTTCGGGAACCAGGGCGATGCCCTTGCGGACGCGTTCATGCGAAGGCAGGCCGGAGAGATCGTCGCCGTCGAAGACCACACGGCCCGAGGCCGCCTGGTGCGCGCCGGCGATTGCGCGCAGCAGCGTCGTCTTGCCCGCGCCGTTCGCGCCGACCAGCGCCAGCGTCTCGCCGCGCTCGAGGCTGAAGCTGACGCCGCGCACCGCCTGCAGCAGGCCGTGGCGGACAACGAGATCCTTGGCCGACAGCAGGCTCATTTCGGGCCTCCGCCGAGATAGGCGCTGATCACCTGCGGGTCGGCCATCACCGCCTGCGGCTCGCCGTCGGCGATAATCTTGCCGGCGTCCATGCAGATCAGCCGTTCGGCCACTTGCAAAAGCACGTGGACGATGTGCTCGATCCAGACGATGCCTATCCTGCGGCGGCGCAATTCGCGGATGGTCTCGACGAGCTCGCCCGCCTCGCCGTCGGTCAGGCCGCCGCCGATCTCGTCGAGCAGAAGCAGCGTCGGTTTCGCGGCGAGCGCGCGGGCGAGCTCCAGCCGCTTGCGGTCGAGCAGGCCGAGCGTTTCGGCGCGGCGGTTGGCTATGCTGAGCATGCCGCAGAGCTTCAGCGAGCCGAGCGCTTCCTCATAAGCCTCGTCGCGGCCGAGTCCGGCGCCGTGCGAGGCGGCGACGAAGACATTCTCGAAGACGGTCATGCCGCCGAAGGGTTTCGGCACCTGATGGGTGCGCACCAGGCCCAACCGGCAGCGCTGCGTGGCCGGCAGCGTGGTCACGTCATCGCCCTTGAAGGCGATGGTTCCGGCGCTCGGCGGATAGGCGCCGGAAAGCACGCTGAGCAGCGTCGTCTTGCCGGCGCCGTTCGGGCCGACGATGCCGACCGCTTCCTCGGCGCCCATGGCGAAGTCGATGTCGTCGAGCACCACAAGCGCGCCGAAGCGCTTGTGGATGCCGGCGGCGCTGAGGACGGCACCGTTGGGCGTCGCGTTCACGATGCGGTCCCCGACTTAATCAGCCGTTGTAAGGCTGGAGCTTGGCCCCAACCGGCACGTTCGGGTCGGTGGCGTTCTCGGTCACGACATAGTCGAGCGGGAATTTCGAGCCTTCCTTGGCGGCGACCCATTGCGTGCCAATGATCGGGCCGGGGGACACGTTCGCGACGGGGCCGCTGGTGAAGTCGACCTTGCCGATCATGGTCTCGGTCTTCAGCACGCTCAGTGCCTTGGCGACCGCCGCCTTGTCCTTGGCGTTGGAACTCGCCTTCAGGGCTTCGAAGCCGGCGTCGAGCAGCGACATCGAGGCGCCGAGCTGCTGTGTCCACTGCTTGCCGCTCGCCGCCTCGTAACCGTCGGCAAGCTCGGTGCCGGAGACGCCGGTCAGCGGCGACTTGTAGGGGAAGGCCTTGTGCCAATAGGCGGCGCTCGAGATCTTCATGCCGAGATCGCCGAGCGCCTCGATGTCGGAGGGGAACAGGCCGGTCTTGGCGACCTGGGCGATCTTGATCTGCCGGGTCAGCCCCTGCTGCGCGGCCTGGCGCCAGAAGGCGGCGAAGTCCGGCGGGATCGGGAAGGAATTGAAGATCTCGACACCTTCTTGCTTGAACAGCGCGATCTGCGAGGAATAGTCGGTTGTGCCGGTCTCATAGGCGCCGGGATCGACGATCGTAAAACCCTGCTTGGCCAGGAGCGGCGCGAGGTTGGCGCGAATGGCGTTGCCGTCGGCGTCGTTCGGATACATGACGCCGACCTTCTTGTTGGTCTCGATCAGGTTCCACTGCGAAATATAGGTCTTGAAGAATTCGCCGACGCCGAAGCCGAAATGATAGGTCCATTTGAAAGGCGAGGGCGCGCCCGGCTTGGCGCCGCGGCCGAAATACCACGCCTCCCACGGCATGACGGTGGAGAGGCACGGCACGCCGGCCGCCTCGCAGGCATCGGCGACCGGGTTGATCACCTCGGGCGTGGAAACGGCCAGCATCAGGTCGATGGCCTGGTTGTTGATCAGGTCTTTTGCCAACTGGCCGGCGCGCGACGGATCCGACTGGGTGTCCTGGTCGAGGATCTCGACGCTGTATTTCTTGCCGCCGAGCTCGATGCCGTTGGCCAGGGCCTTGCGGGCGAGGTCAAGCACATAGCCGTCGGTTTCGCCGAAGCCGGCGAGCGGGCCGGTGCGCGGGCTGACGAAGCCGACCTTGAGCGTGTCGGCGGCCTGCGCGAAAGCCTTGCCGCGGCCGAACGCAAGTGCTGCGCCACCGGCCATCGATGTGGCGATGAACTGGCGTCGTGAAATGCCCGATATGGCGGGCTTGCTGCCGATATTATGAGACATCTGCTCCTCCCTCAGTCGCCGTTCGACACGACGGCAAACGGGTCTTCCGCTTGCGGCCGGACGGCACGGCTTTCGATCCTCCGGAGATCACATTGCACTAGCGGTTTGGTTCGGTAAAATGATATTTTACGGTGTTTTATTAACCGCTGGGTTAGCGAAATTCGAACTGCTAGCTCGATCGTCAGGCGTGGTGCCGCGCGGCTTCGCGGATCGTCTGCAGCAGGATGGTGAAGGCGGGCGAGGGCGCGGTGTCGGTGCGCATGGTCAAACCCACCGGCCCTTTGGTCTCCTCCGTATCCACCGGCAGCGCGACAAAAGCGCCGCTGGCGATCTCATTGGCAACGACGCCGGCCGAGATGATCCATACCGCATTGCTCTGGCGCATGAAGGAACGACCGAAGGAATCGGAAACGGTTTCGATCTCCGTGGCGGGTGCGGTCATGCCGTTGGTGATGAAGAGCCGGTCGACGAAGGGGCGTATGACGGATTCCCGCGTCGGCATCAGGACGGGGAAGTCGTCGAGCCGCGCGAAGATGTCTGCCCCGGGTTCCGACAGGGGATGCCCGGCCCGCACCACGAACAGCACCTGCTCGGAATAGAGATGTTCGAAGAAGAAGCCGGTCATGTGCTCCGGCGCCGCGAGCCGGCCGACGACGAGGTCGAGCGCGCCGACGCGCAACTGTTCGAGCAGCACGGCGTTCTCGCCGGTGACGATCTTGAGCGCGGCGCCGGTGTCTTCCTCGAGGAACAGGTTCATGGCGAACGGCATCACGCGCGCCGACACCGTCGGCAGCGCGCCGATGCGGATCGGGTCGCGATGGAGAGCGCCGTCCTGGCGCACGGAATCGACGCCGCGCTTCAGCGCCGAGATCGCCGAGCCGGCATGGCCGAGGAAGATCTCGCCGAGACGCGTGACCCGGATGCCGCGGCCGTCGCGCTCGACCACGGCGACGCCGAGCGCTTCTTCCAGCTCACGCAAGGTCTTGGTCACGGCCGGCGCACTGACATGCAGGAAGTCGGCCGCGCGCGCCACGCTGCCTTGCCGAGCGACTTCGAGAAAGGCCTGCAGATGGCGGAAGCGGATCCGGCTTTCGGCCATGGTTCGATAACCTCAGAGTTAATGAAACGCCGCAAAATATCATTTTACCGAACCAAACCGCTGGTGCAATGTGGCTTTGGAGGATCGAAATCGTGCCATTCGTCAGCATAGGCGGCGTGACGCTGCATCACCGCTACATCGAGGCGACGGGCACGTCGCGTCCGATCATCTTCATCAATTCGCTGGGCACCGATTTCCGGATCTGGGACGACGTCGTCGCGCGGCTTGCCGGCGAAATACCGATGCTCGTCTACGACAAGCGCGGGCATGGGTTGTCGGATATCGGCGGCGGCGTGCGCTCGATCGACGACCATGTCGACGACCTGCTGGGCCTCATCGATCATTTCGGCTTCGGGAAGGTCGTGCTGTGCGGCCTGTCGGTCGGCGGCCTGATCGCGCAGCGGCTCTATACCCGCCATCCCAAACGCGTGGAGGCGCTGATCCTCAGCGACACAGCGCACAAAATAGGCACCGCCGAAAGCTGGAACGTGCGTATCGCGACGGTGGAGCGCGACGGCATCGAGGTGATCGCCGACGGCATCATGAAAGTGTGGTTCACGCCGGGTTTCCGCGCCGCACGCGCTGCCGATCTGGCCGGCTGCCGCAACATGCTGACCAGGCAGGCGCTGCCTGGTTACATCGGCACATGCATGGCCGTGCGCGACGCCGACCTCACAGATGCGGCGCGGCGCATCGCGGTGCCGACGCTTTGCATCGTCGGCGACCAGGACGGCTCGACTCCGCCGGATCTGGTCCGCTCGCTGGCCGAGCTGATCCCCGGCGCCCGCTTCGAAGTCATCCGAAATGCCGCTCACATCCCGTGCATCGAGCAGCCCGAAGCGCTCGTCACCTTGATCCGCGATTTCGTCGCCTCGTTGCTTGAGGGGAAGGCTGCTCATGGATGATGTTACGAAGAACCGCTACCGGACCGGACTCGAGGTCCGTCGCGCCGTTCTCGGCGATCCGCATGTCGACCGCGCCGAGGATGCCGCGACCGATTTCGACCGGCCGTTCCAGCAATTGATCACCGAGGCTGCCTGGGGAACGGTATGGGCGCGGCCGGGCTGGTCGAAGCGCGAACGCTCGATCGTGACGCTGGCCCTGCTTGCCGCGCTCGGCCATGACGACGAGGTGGCCATGCATGTGCGCGCCACCGCCAATACAGGCGCCACGCGGGACGACATCTGCGAGGCCTTCCTGCACGTCGCCGTCTATGCCGGCGTGCCGGCAGCCAACCGCGCCTTCAAGATTGCCAAGGAGGTGTTCGCGCAGATGGACGGAGCCGCCCATGGCTGAGCGAGGCTCGAACCGTTCACCCGAGACCGGCGCCTTCTTCCAGCGCGACCGCCAGTGGCATCCGGCCGCCTTCACGCCGAACTACAAGAGCTCGGTGCTGCGCTCGCCGCAACGGGCATTGGTGGCATTCGACAACACGCTGTCGGAACTGACCGGACCGGTCTTCGGGCACGCGATGCTCGGCGAGCTCGACAACGACCTGATCCACAATTTCGCCAGGCCTGGCGAGAGCGCCCTCGGCGAGCGCATCATCGTCCATGGACGCGTGCTCGACGAGCGGGGCAAGGGCGTGCCTGGCGTGCTGCTCGAATTCTGGCAGGCCAATGCCGGCGGCCGCTACCGTCACAAGAAGGACGCCTATCTCGCCCCTCTCGATCCTAATTTCGGCGGCTGCGGCCGCACGATCACCGGCGAAGACGGCAGCTACGCCTTTCGCACGGTCAGGCCCGGGCCCTATCCGTGGCCGAATGGGCCGAACGACTGGCGGCCGGCGCATATCCATTTTTCCGTGTTCGGCCATGGCTTCGCGCAGCGGCTGATCACACAGATGTATTTCGAGGGCGATCCGCTGATCTGGCGTTGTCCGATCGTCGGCGGCATTTCCAACAGGGAAGCTATCGAGGCGCTGATCGCCGCGCTCGACATGCAGTCGACCATCCCGATGGATGCGCTCGCCTACAAGTTCGACATCGTGCTGCGCGGGCGCCGCTCGACATTGTTCGAGAACAGGCCGGAGGGCAATTGATGGCGCAGTCGCTCGACCGGTTGAAGGAAAGCCCTTCGCAGACCGCCGGCCCTTACGTGCATATCGGGCTGACGCCCAATTTCTGCGGCATCGGCGGCGTCTATGCGAACGACCTTGGCTCGACGATGCTCAACGGCGAGACCAAGGGCGAGCGCATCGAGCTGCGCATCCGCGTGTTCGACGGCACCGGCACGCCGCTCAAGGATGCGCTGATCGAGATCTGGCAGGCGGACGCCAACGGGCTCTACAATTCGCCGTCGGAATTGCGCGGCGCCGCCGATCCGAATTTCCCTGGATGGGGCCGGCAGCCGACCGACATGGAAACGGGCGTCTGCCTGTTCCGGACAATCAAGCCGGGCCGCGTGCCGTTTCGCGACGGCCGGCTGATGGCGCCGCACATCACGCTGTGGATCGTGGCGCGCGGCATCAATGTCGGCCTGCACACCAGGCTCTATTTTTCCGACGAGGAAAAGGCCAATGCCGAGGACCCGATCCTCGCCCGCATCGAGCATCGCCTGCGTGTGCCGACGCTGATCGCCGAGCGCCGGGGCGATACTTACGTCTTCGACATCCACCTGCAGGGCGAAAAGGAGACGGTCTTCTTCGACAGCTGACCGTGGCCGCCATGACCGTTTCGCCCTTTGATCACCCGCTGCTTTCTGGCCTGCTCGGCGACGAAGAGGCGGCCAGACATTTTTCCGTCGAAGCCGACATCGCCGCGATGCTCAGCTTCGAACGGGCGCTGGCCGAGGCGGAGGCCGAGTGCGGCGCGATTTCCCGCGATGCGGCGACGGCGATCTCGAAGGCGCTGGCGGCGTTCCGGCCGGATACGGCGAAGCTGCGCGCCGGCGTCGCCGCCGACGGCGTCGTGGTGCCGGAACTGGTGCGACAGATCAAGGCTGCTGTTGGCGTGCCGCACGATGCATTCGTTCATTTCGGCGCCACCAGCCAGGATGTGATCGATACATCGCTGGTGCTGCGCCTGAGCGGGGCGGTCGAGCATGTCGGCCTGTTGCTCAGCGAGAACGTCGTGCGGCTCGCCGGTCTCGAACCGGATTTCGAGGGCAGGGCGATGATGGCGGTGACGCGCATGCAGCCGGCCATACCGATCGTCGTGACCGACCGGATCGCTTCATGGCGAGCGCCGCTCCAGCGTCACCAGGAACGTTTGAAGGAGCTGTCCGGCCGGCTGCTGGCGGTGCAGTTCGGCGGCGCCGCCGGCACGCTGGAAAAGCTCGGCGACAAGGCCGCCGCAGTGCGCGCCGCGCTTGCCGCGAAGCTCGGCCTTGCCGACGCGCCGCAATGGCACAATCAGCGCGACGCGCTCGCCGAGTTCGCCGGCTGGCTGTCGCTGGTGACCGGCAGCCTCGGCAAGTTCGGGAAGGACGTTGCACTGATGGCGCAGGCGGGAACCGACATCAAGCTGTCCGGCGGCGGCGGTTCATCTACCATGCCGCACAAGCAGAATCCCGTGAAGGCGGAAGCCCTGGTGGCCCTCGCCCGCTTCAATGCCGTCCAGCTTTCCGGCATGCACCAGGCGCTGGTGCATGAGCAGGAGCGCTCGGGTTCGGCCTGGACGCTGGAATGGCTCATCCTGCCGCAAATGGTCGTGGCGACGGCGGCCGCGCTCAGGCTTGCAGCCGAGTTGGCCAGACAGATCGAGAGCCTCGGTCATTGATGCGCACGCAAGTCGCCATCATTGGCTCGGGGCCGTCCGGGCTGCTGCTCGGCCAATTGCTTGCCACGATTGGCGTCGAGACGATCATACTCGAGCGGTCGAGCCGCGAGCATGTGCTTGGCCGGGTACGCGCGGGCGTGCTCGAGCAGGGCACGGTGGACCTGCTCGGCGAAGCGGGCGCGGCGGAGAGGCTCTATGAACAGGGCCTGCCGCATGAAGGCATTTCGCTCGCCTTCGACGGCCGCGCGCACCGCATCGACATGACCGCGCTCACCGGCGGCAAGCATGTCACTGTCTATGGCCAGACCGAGGTGACGCTCGATCTGATGCGGAAGCGCGAGGCGGCGGACTTGGTGACTTTCTTCGAAACGTCGAATGTCGCGCTGCATGATTTCGGCGGCGCGTCACCCTTCGTCACCTACGACAAGGATGGCGCCACGCATCGCATCGACTGCGACTTCATCGCCGGTTGCGACGGCTATCACGGCGTCAGCCGCCGCTCGGTGCCGGAGGGCGCGCTGAAGACGTTCGAGCGCCACTATCCGTTCGGCTGGCTGGGCGTGCTGGCCGAGGTGCCGCCGGCCGACCATGAGCTGGTCTATGCCAATCACGAGCGCGGCTTCGCGCTCTGTTCGATGCGCTCGCCGCAGCGCAGCCGCTACTATGTGCAGGTTCCCGCCGACGAGCGCGTCGAGGCCTGGTCGGACGACCGCTTCTGGGACGAGTTGCGCCGCCGCCTGCCGCCGGCGACGGCTGCCGCAGTCACCACCGGCCCATCGTTCGAGAAGTCGATCGCGCCGCTGCGCTCCTTCGTCGCCGAGCCGATGCGCTTCGGCCGGCTGTTCCTGGTCGGTGACGCCGCCCATATCGTGCCGCCGACCGGCGCCAAGGGCCTCAACCTCGCGGCCAGCGACGTGCGCTATCTGTTTGCCGGGCTTCGTGAATTCTACCGCGAAAAGTCAGACGCCGGGCTCGACGCCTATTCGGCCAAGGCGCTGGCGCGGGTGTGGAAAGCGGTGCGCTTTTCCTGGTGGATGACGACGATGCTGCACCGTTTTCCGGAGACGGGAGAGTTCGGCCAACGCATCCAGGAAGCCGAGCTCGACTATCTCGTGCATTCGAGAGCCGCATCGACCGCGCTCGCCGAAAACTACGTCGGCTTGCCCTATTGATCTGCCTGACTGGTCAAACCCGCTCCAGCGCGAGGGCGCTGCCCTGGCCGACGCCGATGCACATGGTGGCCAAAGCCAGCTTGCCGCCGCGCTCGCGAAGCTCGAGCGCCGCCGTGCCGGTGATGCGCGCGCCCGACATGCCGAGCGGGTGACCGAGCGCGATCGCGCCGCCATTCGGATTGACGTGCGCGGCATCCTCGGCGATGCCAAGCTGGCGCAGCACGGCAATGCCTTGCGAGGCGAAAGCTTCGTTCAATTCGACGACATCGAATTGCTCGGGCGTCAGACCGAGGCGGGCGCAAAGCTTCTCGGTGGCCGGGGCCGGACCGATGCCCATGATGCGCGGCGCCACACCGGCGACGGCGCCGCCGAGGATGCGGGCGATCGGCGTCAGGCCATACTTCTTCGCCGCCGCTTCCGACGCGATGATGAGGGCCGCCGCACCGTCATTGACGCCGGAAGCGTTGCCGGCGGTGACGCTGCCGCCCTGGCGGAATGGCGCCGGCAGTTTGGCCAGGGTCTCGACGGTGGTGCCGGCGCGTGGATGCTCGTCCTTCGAGACGACGACCGGATCGCCTTTCTTCTGCGGGATCGTCACGGACGTGATCTCTTTCGCCAGCCGGCCGCTGCCTTGAGCGGCAACGGCCTTGTCCTGGCTGCGAACCGCGAAGGCGTCCTGGTCCGCGCGGGAAACGGAAAAATCCTCGGCGACGTTCTCCCCGGTCTCCGGCATGGACTCGACGCCATATTGCTTCTTCATCAGCGGGTTGACGAAGCGCCAGCCGATGGTGGTGTCGTAGATCTCGGCGTTGCGCGAAAAGGCGGCGTCGGCCTTCGGCATGACGAAAGGCGCGCGGCTCATCGATTCGACGCCGCCGGCAATCATCAGCTCGGCCTCGCCCGATTTGATGGCGCGTGCGGCGATGGTGACGGCATCCATGCCCGAGCCGCACAAGCGGTTGACTGTCGAACCGGGGATGTCCTGCGGCAGGCCGGCAAGCAGCAGCGCCATGCGCGCCACGTTGCGATTGTCCTCGCCGGCCTGGTTGGCGCAGCCATAGACGACATCATCGACGGCCGCCCAATCGACGCCGGCATTACGCTCGACCAAGGCCTTCAACGGGATGGCGGCGAGGTCGTCGGCGCGGACGGAGGACAATGAACCGCCGAAGCGGCCGATGGGCGTGCGGATGTAGTCGCAAATGAAGGCTTCAGTCATCTAGGCAGCTTTCCCCTCGGCGATCCCTTGATGCGCCGCCTTGGTGCGGACATGCAGGTCGCGCAATGTGTTCAGCTCGAGTTCCGTCGGCGCCGGCGTCTCGTCAAGAGCCTCCGCGAACTTGACCGTCCAGCCACAGGTCTCCTGTACCTGCTCGCGCGAGACGCCGGGATGCAGCGACACCACTGTGAATTCCTTGGTCACAGGGTCCGGCTTCCAGATGGCGAGGTCCGTGATCAAAAGCGTTGGCCCGGCGGTATCGATGCCGAGCCGCTTGCGATGATCGCCGCCATCGCCATGGCCGAAGGAGGTGAAGAAGTCGACCTTTTCGACCATGCCGCGCTTCGACTGAGCCATGGTGATGTAGACCTGCTTTGACGAAGTGGCGATCTCCGGCGCGCCGCCGCCGCCGGGCAGGCGGGTCTTGGGATGCGCATAGTCGCCGATGACGGTGGTGTTGATATTGCCGAATTTGTCGAGCTGGGCGGCGCCCAGAAAGCCGATCGAGATGCGGCCGCCCTGCAGCCAATAGCGGAACATCTCCGGCACGGAGACGGTGGTGACCGCCGTTTCGCACAATTCGCCGTCGCCGATCGACAGCGGCAGCACGTCGGGCGCCGTGCCGATGGTGCCGCTCTCATAGATCAAGGTGATATCCGGCGCATGCGTCAGCCGCGCGACGTTGCAGGCGGCCGACGGCGCGCCGATGCCGACGAAGCAGACATCGTCGCTCTTCAAGGCGCGGCTGGCGGCGATCGTCATCATCTCGTTCGGGGTGAAACCAATCTCCTTCGCGTCGCTCATGCGGCTTTCCTCAGATGTTCGATGCGGCCGGCAAAGTCATCCGGGCTGCTCTCGATGACGTTCTGCTGCATCCACGCCTGGAAGCGACCGCGGTCGGCGGCGATCTCGTCCCATTCGAGATAGGCGGCGTTGTCGCGCTCGTAATAGCCATGCGTGTAGGAGGGATGCGAGCCACCGGGCACGACCGAAATCGCCGCGATCGTCCAGCTGGGCAGCACGGTGAGATTGGGGTGGAAGTCGTCGAAGCTGTCGACCATTTCCTCGACCGTCACCACTGCGCGCTTTGCGGCAAGAACAGCCTCCTTCTGGATGCCGATGATGCCCTCGACCAGCACGTTGCCTTTGCGGTCGGCCTTCTGCGTGTGGATGAAGGTAACGTCCGGCCTTATCGCCGGGACGGCGGCCAGCACCTCGCCGGTGAAAGGGCAGGTGACGGATTTGATGTTGGGATTGACCGCGGCGAGACCGGCGCCGCGATAGCCGCGGAACACCGCACAAGGCAGGCCGGCGGCGCCCGCCTCATAGGCATTGGCCATGCCGGCGTGGCTGTGCTCCTCGATCTCGATGGCGCGGGGAAAGCCGTTCTCGATGGCGTCGCGGGCGCGTCTGAGCAGGCCGACGCCGGGATTGCCGACATAGGAGAAGACGATTTTCCTAGCCATGCCCATGCCGATCATCTGGTCATAGATCAGGTCGGGCGTCATGCGGATAAGCGTCAGGTCGCGAAAGCCCTGGCGGATCGCCTCATGCGCGGCGGCGGTCGGGATCAGATGAGTGAAGCCCTCGAAGGCGACTGTATCGCCGTCATGCAGGTTTTCCGCGACCGCCTCTTTCAGCGGCAGGAACTTGACCATCTCCAGACCCCACGAAAAAGTTCGTATTGCGAACATCTGTTTTGTATGGGATATTTCTAACTCCGAGCTCTGCATTGAGTCAACGCCGGCATGGAGGCGCTCGTGGGAGAGGAAGTAATTTCGCGCGACCACGTCGGCTCGCTGGAACGCGGCCTGGCAGTGATGGAAATCCTTGCGCGCCATCCGGCCGGCATGACGCTGACCGAGATGGCCGAAGAGGCCGACCTCACCCGCGCGGGCGCCCGCCGCTTTCTGCTGACATTGGTCGCCACGGGCTATGCGACGCAGTCCGGCCGGCTGTTCTCGCTGTCGCCGCGCCTTTTGACCGTCGCGCGGACCTGGCTCGGCGGCGCATCGCTTTGGACGTTCGCGGCGCCGATCATGCGCGAGGTGGCGGGCAAATTCGACGAGGCCTGCAACGCGGCGGTGCTATCGGGTGAGGACGTCGTCTATGTTGCGCGCATCCCCGGACGGCGGATCTTAAGCGTCGCGCTCGATGTAGGCACGCGGCTGCCGGCCTATTGCACCTCGATGGGGCGGGTGCTGCTTTCCGGTCTGGAGGCGGACGACTTGAAGACCTTCCTGGCGCAAGCGACCATCGAGCGGCGGACGCCGAAGACGATCACCGGCCGCAACGCGCTCGGCAAGGCCATCGACAAGGCGAGGGCGGAGGGCTTCGCCATCGTCGACGAGGAACTGGAACTCGGCCTGCGCTCGATCGCGGTGCCGATCGTCGATCGCGCCGGCCGCACCGTCGCCGCCATCAACGTCTCGACGCAGTCGGCGCGTTTCTCGGTCGAGGCGATGGAGCGCGATATCCTGCCGGTGCTGCGCCAGGCCAAGCAGCGCGTCGAGGAGTTCTTCTTCGCTTGAGCGGCGCGTCTCCGGTTGCCGCCGCACGCTCATTCTGCGCCCGGTCCTCCTTCCGTTCTTGAATGGTGATGAAGGTTCGTTGACGGGGGAATTCAAATCCGATATTGAACAGGATTATACAGGTTCACTGAACAGGTATCGATATGGCCCGTCGCGCGACGCAGATCACTCCCGGCACGGGCAAGCCCGAGCAGATCGCGACGGTTCTGGAGCATGAGATACGCTCCGGCCTGCTCGGCTTCGGCGACCGCCTGCAGAGCGAAAACGAGCTCGTTCAGCGCTTCTCCGTCAGCCGCAACACGGTCCGCAAAGGGCTCGAGGAACTGTCGAGCCGCGGGCTGATCACCACCAAGGTCGGCATCGGCTCATTCGTCACCTTCGACGGCATGCCGGTCGACGACGCGATCGGCTGGTCGCGCGCGCTTGCCAATGCGGGCGCCAATGCCGAGACACGCACGTTGCGGCTCGAGATCATCGAGGACGCCGAACTGGCGGCCAGGCTCGGCGTCGAGAGCTCGTCCTTCATCGCCGTCGATCGTGCCCGCACCAACGCCGACGACGGCCATGCCATCTCGATCGAGCGCAGCCGGCTGCCGCTGTCGCCGGAGTTGGAAGACATACCGCTGCGCGGCCTGCGCGAAGGCTCGCTGCACCAGACGCTGCGCGGGGCAGGGCTTGTTCCCGATCACGGCGAGGAATGGGTCGACATCGAGATGCTGAGCGCTTCCGACGCAGCCATCCTCGCCTGCGCGCCCGGCACGCCGTTCCTGCGCACACGCCGCCTGACACGCGCCGCCGATGGGCGCGCCATCGAATTCGTCACCAGCCTGCTCAACCCGGCGCATTTCGCGCTGCACCTGGAGTTCTGAGCATGGCGGCCGACGCGATGGACCGGGCTATGGGCGCGCTGATCGGCGGGGCGCTGGGCGATGCGCTGGGCATGCCGACGCAGCTTCTGTCGCCGGCCCGTATCGCCGAGCTCTACGGCCATGTCGAGGATTTCGTCGCGCCTGCCGCCGATCACCCGGTGTCGAAAGGGCTGCCCGCCGGCGCGATCACCGACGATACGGAACAAGCGCTGCTGCTTGGCCGCATCCTCGTCGAATCCGGCGAGCGTTTCGATCATGCGCGCTGGGTCAACGCGCTGCTCGACTGGGAGCGCGAGGTCAAGGCGCGCGGCAGCTACGACCTGCTTGGGCCGTCGACCAAGCGCGCTATCGATGCCATCAACAGCGGCGTGCCCGCGGAGGAGGCCGGCCGCGGCGGCGACACCAATGGCGCTGCGATGCGCATCGCGCCGGTCGGTATCATGATGCCGCCGGAGCCGCTCGACGTTCTGGTTTCCAAGGTGGCGGAAACCTGCCGGGCCACGCACAACACCTCGATCGCCATCGCATCGGCTGCGGCGGTCGCAGCCGCCATCAGCCTCGGTGTCTCGGGCGGCGACTGGCGTGGCGCTTCCGGCCATGCGGTCGCCGCCGCAAGGCTAGGTGCTGCGCTCGGCCATTGGGTCACCGGCGGCGACATCGCCGCGCGCATCGTCTGGGCGCAGGAGCTTGTCCGCGGCAAGGCGGAGAAGCAAGCCATCAAGCTGATCGTTGACCTGGTCGGCACCGGCGTCGCCAGCCAGGAATCGGTGCCGGCGGCCTTCGCCGTGCTGGAGGTCGCGCAAGGCGATCCGTGGCGGGCAGCCGTCATCGGCGCCAATCTCGGTGGCGACACCGACACGATCGGGGCGATTGCCGCCGGCATGGCGGGCGCCTGCGCCGGCCTGTCGAGGCTGCCGCAGGACCGCATCGCCCAACTGCATGGCATCGACATCGCGGACGTCCGTGCGCTGGCTGGCGACCTGGTCGCCGCACGCGGCTCCAAGGCCGGCCCAGGCAAGGAGGTTGCCTGATGAGCGGGCGCCTCGTTCATGTCGGCAGCGCCGTGGTCGACTATGTCTACCGCATCGACGCCCTGCCGGCGGCCGGCACGGAAAAGACCGCGTCAGCTTACGCGCGGGTCGCCGGTGGCGGCTTCAACATGATGGTGGCGGCGAGCCGCACCGGCATGAAGGTGGTGTTCGGCGGCCAGCTCGGCACCGGGCCGGACGGAGACTTCCTGCGCAAAGCCTTCGCGGCCGAAGGCATCGAGACGCTGACGCCGCCATCGCCTTCGATGGACAGCGGCAATTGCGTCGCGATGATCAGCGGCGACGCGGAGCGCACCTTCGTTTCGTGGCCGGGCGCCGAGAGCCGGCTCACGCCGGACATGATGAAGCTAGTGCAAGTCGTTGCGGGTGATTGGGTTTCTACTTCCGGCTATACGTTGAGCTATCCCGGCAGCCGCGACGCGCTTGCCGATTGGATCGAGGCGCTTCCGGCCGGCATTCCTTTCGTCTTCGATCCGACACCGGTGATCGCCGACATTCCACGGCCGATCCTGGACAGGGTTCTGGCGCGTACGACCTGGTTGAGCTGCAACACCAATGAGGCTGCCGAGATTGCCGGCGCCGGCGATGCCCAGACCGTCGCGATCCGATTGCTCGCCGAGCATTGCCCCAGGGCCGAAGGCGTCGTCATCCGCGCAGGTGCCCATGGCTGCTTGGTGCGCATGGCCGATGGCGGCACCCGCGCGGTGCCGGGTTTCAAGGTCGAAGCCGTCGACACCAACGGGGCCGGCGACACGCATATCGGCGCCTTCGTCAGCGGCCTTTCGCGCGGCATGGGCGCTTGCGAGGCGGCACGCTATGCCAATGCGGCGGCTGCGCTTTCGGTCACCCGCCATGGCGGGTCCTCAGCGCCGACCGACACGGAAATCCGGGAGTTCCTGACTGAGCGCGGCGAAGCGACGACCGCGCTCGGCCGGGCGGAAGCGACTGCAACTTAACAAGCCCGTCAATCGGGCAAA
Source organism: Mesorhizobium sp. CA16 (assembly GCF_020165175.1). Classification (NCBI taxonomy): domain Bacteria; kingdom Pseudomonadati; phylum Pseudomonadota; class Alphaproteobacteria; order Hyphomicrobiales; family Phyllobacteriaceae; genus Mesorhizobium; species Mesorhizobium sp. CA16. The sequence continues at coordinate 185,617 of NZ_JAIUHP010000007.1, read as the reverse complement.
CAATGAGAGGAAAAGAACATGCGCATGCCCAGACTGACCGCTTTTCTGGCGGCGACGGCCGTCTTCGTCTCCGCCTTCACGCCGGCCGCACGGGCCGCCGAGGAAGTGCATGTGCTCAACTGGAAAGGCTATGGCGCCGACGAGCCATGGGCGGTCGCCAATTTCGAGAAGGCGACCGGCTTCAAGGTGGTCAACGACTTCTTCAACTCCGAACAGGAGATGCTGACCAAGATCCGCACCAATCCCGGCCTCTACGACGTCGTCATGATCAACGCCGCCTTCAACGACCAGGCGATGGCCGGCAAGCTGATCCAGCCGATCGACGTCTCGAAGCTTTCCAACTATGCCGATATCGCCAAGGACAAGGCCAGCTCGCCGATGCTCAACCATGACGGCAAGGTCTATGGCGTGCCGTGGGTGTGGGGCCTGACGGCTCTGGCGATCAACGACAAGTCCTTCGACAAGCCGCCGACGAGCATCGCCGAGATGTGGAACCCGGCGCATAAGGGCCGCGTCATCATCCGCGACGACGCCGTCGAGGCGGTGCAGTTCGGCGCGATCGCGTCGGGGCAGAACATCAACGACATCAAGGATATGGACGCGGTCAAGGCGAAGCTCACCTCGCTGATGCCGCAGATCAAGACCTTCTGGAGCTCGGAGAACGACTGGAACCAGATGGTCGCCTCCAACCAGATCGACATCGGCACCTATTGGAGCGGCTCGGCCGACCGCGCCAAGACCCATTTCAAGCTGCCGGTCTCGCTGGTCATCCCGCAGGAAGGCGCCGTCGCCTGGCTCGACGCCTTTTCGATCCCGGTCGGCTCGAAGAATGTCGCGGGCGCCGAGGCCTTCATCAACTATATGATCGACCCGAAATTCTACGTCGAATGGGTCACCAAGGTTGGCGCGCCGGTTTCGGCCAACACCAAGGCTGTCGACGCGCTGCCCGAGGACGCCTTCAACCGCAAGGTCATGGGCAGCCCCGAGGTCGCAAAGCGCATCCAGTTCCAGGCGCCGATCACCGACGCGCAGCGCGAGAAATACCTGGCGCTGTGGCAGGAGCTGAAGGTCAACGTGAAGTAATCACGTCTTTCGGTGAGGAGAGGCAGATGGCTGACCAGCTTGCGATCGGTTCGCGCCGCGGACTGAGGCCGGCCTTGCCGCTTCTCCTTCCGGCCTATCTGTGGCTGACGGTGGCGATCTTCCTGCCGCTGTCGGCCATGGTGTTCTTCTCCTTCATGACCGACCTGCCGCTGGCCGGAAAGGAATGGTCGTTCACGCTCGGCAACTATGCAGCTTTCTTCTCGCAGAGCCTCTATTCGACGCTGTTGTTTTCATCGCTGCGGCTCGGGCTGGAGGTGACGCTGTGGTGCGTCGTCATCGGCTACCCGGCGGCCTATGTGCTTGCGAAGGTGCTGAAAGGGCGCAGCCGCGAGGCGATCTTCCTGCTCGTTATCCTGCCCTTCTGGTCGAACGGGCTGGTGCGCATCTTCTCCTGGGCGATGGTGCTGCGCGAAGGCGGCATCCTCGACACCGCGCTCAATGCGTTGCTGCCGTTCAAGATCAACATTGATCTCATGTATTCCTACCCAGCCGTCATCATCGGCCTGGTGCACTCCTATGTGCCCTATATGGTGCTGACCTGCTATCTCACGCTGCAGGCCATCGATGATTCGCTGATCGAGGCGGGCCGCTCGCTTGGCGCATCGCGGCGGCAGGTGCTGTGGCGGGTGATCATCCCGCTGTCGATGCCGGGCCTGATCGCGGGTGCCGCGCTGATCTTCGTACCGGTAGTCGGCTCCTTCATGGAGCCGCGCATCCTCGGCGGCCGCACCGGTACCTTCTACGGCACCATCATCGAGGACCAGTTCGTCGCCGTCTTCAACTGGCCGCTGGGCGCGGCACTCTCCTTTATCCTGCTCGCGGTCGTGCTGATCATCCTGGCGCTGGCCGCGCCTGTCCTGCGGAGGGCTGCGTGATGGCGACGACGCGCGTCCTCGAATGGCTCGGGCGCTTCTACATCGTGCTTTTGCTCGGCTTCCTCTACCTGCCGATCATCATCATGGCGGCGATGTCCTTCAACGCTTCGCCCTTCTACCAATTGCCGTTCGAATGGACGACGGACTGGTATTCATCGCTCTGGCAGAACGACCAGTTGATCGCGGCGACCTGGAACAGCATCGAGATCGCCGTCATCACCACTTTGATCTCGACGGTGCTGGGCTCGATGGCCTCGCTGGCGCTCTACCGTTACGACTTCCGCGGCAAGAAAGTCCTGCAGGCGCTGCTCTTCCCACCGATCGCCATCCCGTGGCTGATCACCGGCACGGCAATGCTGATCTTCTTCTTCGGCGTCGGCATCGGCCGCGGGCTGGTGGCAATCCTGCTCGGCCATGTCGCGCTGGCGCTGCCTTATGTGATCGTCGTCGTGTCGGCCCGGCTGCAGACCTTCGCGCCAGAGCTGGAGGAAGCGGCGCGCTCGCTCGGCGCCAACCAGTGGCAGGTGACCATGCGGGTTACTTTGCCGTGGATCATGCCTGGGGTGATCGCCGGCGGGCTGTTCGCCTTCGCCGTGTCGTTCGACCAGTTCGTGGTCTCGTATTTCCTGTCGACGCCCGGCCAGACGACATTGCCGGTCGAAATCTATGCCGCGATCCGCAAGGGTTTCACGCCCGAGATCAACGCGGTCTCGACGATCATCATTGTCGTGTCGATGGCGCTGATGCTGCTCACGGCGCGCTTCTTCAAGTTTGGTGGAGAGAAATAATGGCTGGCGTCCAGGTCGCGAACGTTTCGCGCAGCTTCGGCGCGCACAAGGCGCTGGACGATGTCTCGATCGACTTTGCCGATGGCGGCTTCTATGCGCTGCTCGGACCGTCCGGCAGCGGCAAGACCACGCTGCTCCGCCAGATCGCCGGCTTCGATTTTCCGGATTCCGGCCGCATTGCGATCGGCGGCGAGAGCGTCGAGCGCGTGCCGGTCGAAAAGCGGCGCATCGGCATGGTGTTCCAGAACTATGCGCTGTTTCCCAATATGAGCGTTGCCGACAATATCGCCTTCGGCCTGTCGGTGCGCGGCGAGCCGAAAGCGACAATCGCTGCGGAAGTGCAACGCGCGCTCGATCTCGTGCAGCTCGGCAAGCTCGGCGGGCGAAGGCCGCATCAGCTCTCCGGCGGCCAGCGCCAGCGCGTGGCGCTGGCGCGGGCCATCGTTACCAAGCCGCGCGTGCTCTTGCTCGACGAGCCGCTCGGCGCGCTCGACAAGGCATTGCGCGTCGACATGCAGATCGAGCTGAAGCGCATCCAGCGCGAGATCGGCATCACGACCATTTTCGTCACCCACGACCAGGAAGAAGCGCTGACGATGAGCGACCGCATCGGCATATTGCGCGACGGCAGGCTGGTGCAGGAAGGACCGCCGGAAGAGATCTACGACAGGCCGCAAAGCGAGTTCGCCGCGACTTTCCTCGGCGACGCCAATATCTTTCACGGCAACGCGACCGGCTCAGGGATCAGGCTGCCCGACGGCACGACGATCGCGGCTTCGACAGGCGCATCGGTGCCGGCCGGCGCCAAGGCGAGCTGCGCCGTTCGGCCCGAGCGCATCCGGATTTCGCCCGGCGCGGCAAAGCCCGATCCAGCCAATGTCAACACGCTCACGGGGCAGGTCTCGAAACGCATCTTTGCCGGCAACAACAGCACCTATTTCGTCGACCGCTTCGGCCAGACGCTGAAGGTGATCGTCCAGAACACCGGCGCCGAGCGCCTCGCAGAGGGTCAGCCCGTCGTGCTGAGCTGGTCGCCGGACAGCACGGTGCTGATCGCGGCCTGACTGATGGGAAATGATGGCGCGGGCCTTGGCTGAGGTCCGGACCATGGCGTTATATCCATCCTCCAAGGGAGGAATGGATGGCGAGTATAGGCTTCGAACCGGACGTGACAGTTCGGGTCAGGGAATATCGGATCGGCTGTATCGGCGCCGGCATGATCATGGCCGAATGCCATCTCGCCGCCTATCACGAAGCCGGTTTTCCGGCGGTCGCCATAGCATCGCGCACCAAAGCCAATGCGCAGAAGGTCGCCGATCGCTGGAATATTGCGACCGTCCACGAGACACCGGAGCAATTGATCGAGGACAGCCAGGTCGAGATCGTCGATCTGGCCTTTCCGCCCGATCAGCAACCGGCTTTGATCCGCCATGCGTTGAAGCAGCCGCACGTCAAAGCGATCTTGGCGCAGAAGCCGCTGGCGCTTTCGGTCGAGGAAGCTGTGAAGCTGCGCGACGAAACGGCTGCGTCCGGCAAGATCCTCTCGGTCAATCAGAACATGCGCTATGATCAGTCGATGCGCGTCTTGAAGCAGATCATAGACAGCGGCGCGCTTGGCGACATCGTCTTTGCCGAGATCGACATGCACGCGATCCCGCACTGGCAGACCTTCCTTGCCGATTACGACCGACTGACGCTCGCCAATATGAGCGTGCATCACCTCGACGTGCTGCGTTTCCTTTTTGGCGAACCGGAGGAGATAACCACGCTGACGCGCAAGGATCCGCGCACGGCGTTCGAGCACTCGGACGGCATCACCGTGTCGACGCTGCGCTTCCCCTCGGGCGTGCTTGCCGTTTTGCTGGAGGACGTCTGGTCCGGCCCGCGCCAGGAGGGTTACGAGGACGATCAGCACATCAATTGGCGGGTCGACGGCATCAAGGGCGTCGCCAAGGGCACGATTGGATGGCCGAAGGGCGTCGCGTCGACGTTGACCCATGCCTCGAGCGAAACGACGGGCGGCAAATGGGTCAGCCCAAGCTGGGAGACGATGTGGTTCCCGCATGCATTCATCGGCGTCATGGAGCAGTTGCAATACGCGCTGAAGACCGGCACGCCGCCGGCGCTGTCGGTCGCCGACAACGTCAAGACCATGGCGCTGGTCGAGGCCGGCTACCGATCGATGGCGGAAGGTCGCACGATCAGGCTGTCCGAAATCTCTGTCGACTAGGCGACTAAAAGGCAGGGCAACTGAATCGCTTACCCAGAGGACTTCACCTCATGATGCAGGCAGGTATCTTCACAGGCTATTTTCCCTACGAGCTGGAAGAGTCCGCCAGGCGCATCCGTGCGCTCGGCTTCAACACCGTGCAGCTCGACCTGCATTTCAAGGATATCGACCTGTCGGCCGGGCAGATCTCCACGGAAAAGGCGCGGAAAGTGCGCGACACATTTCGCGATCATAACCTGCCAGTCTGCTGCGTGTCCGGCTACACCAACATCATTCATCCGGACAAGACCGAGCGCGACAGGCGACTGGCGTATCTGAAGGAGATTATCCGCAACGCGCGCGAATTCGGCAGCCCTTACGTGATCTCGGAGACCGGCACCTACAACACCGAATCCGACTGGGTTCACCACCCGAAGAACAAGACCGAAGAGGGGTTCGAGGAATGCCGCAAAGTGATTTCCGACCTTGCCCGGACGGCTTACGACCACGGCGCAGTGTTTCTGCTTGAGACCTATGTCAACAACGTCGTCGGTTCGGTCGAGGAGACGGTCAGGATGTTCGCACAGGTCGACCACCCCGGCCTCGGCCTGTTGATGGATCCGACCAATTACTTCGAGGCACACAACATCGACCGCATGGACCAGGTGCTGAACCAGGTGTTCGACACGCTGAGCGACAAGATTAGGATCGCGCATGCCAAGGACGTCAAGCGCTCGGGCAGCGACAAAACCGAAAAGCATGCCGATATCGGTGACGCGGACGCGCATGAGGGGCTTACCTTCCGCGGCGTCGGCGAGATCGAGCTGCCGGCGCCGGGCCTCGGTGCGCTGAACTACGACCTCTATCTGAAGCGGCTCAGCGAGAAGCATCCGAACATCCCGGTGATCATCGAGCACCTGACCGAGGACGACGTGCCGCGCGCGAAAAAATTCCTCGATGAGAAATTCTGCGCCAACGGAGTTTGACGGCTGGGGAATATGACGATGGCGATGGCCGGCAGCAGCAAGCGCGACTACAGCCTTGTCGGCGAAAGCACTCGGCTTGCGATCGAGACCGGGCTCGCCTCGGCCGAGTGGTACCATACCGACGTGCCGCGCAAGACCATGAAGGAATTGATGCAGCGCTCCGACGGGCCGGCGATCCGCGACACCATCATCTGGATCGTTGCGATCCTGGGCTCGGCGGCCGGCATCGTCTGGTTCTGGGGCAGTTGGTGGGTCGTGCCGTTCCTGTTCGTCTATGGCGTGCTCTACGGCTCGTCGAGCGACTCGCGCTGGCACGAATGCGGCCACGGCACCGCCTTCCGCACGCGCTGGATGAACGACGTCGTCTACCACATCGCTTCCTTCATGCTGATGCGCAACCCGGTGCAGTGGCGCTGGAGCCATGCGCGCCACCACACCGACACCATCATCGTCGGCCGCGACGCCGAGATTGCGGTGATGCGGCCGCCGGACCTCATCAAGGCGGCGCTTGCTTTCACGGGCATCCTCGACTTCCGTTATGCGCTGCCGACGCTGGTGCGCCAGGCCTTCGGCACATTGTCGGACGACGAGAAGAGTTACATTCCGGAGATGGAGCAGCACAAGGCGGTGACCGCGGCGCGCTGGCACATGGTCGTGTATGCCGCGACGATTGCTGTCGCGATCGCGCTTGGATCATGGATACCGCTCGTATTGATCGGCCTGCCGCGGCTCTACGGCACTTGGCACATGGTGCTGACGGGGCTGTTGCAGCATATCGGGCTGGCCGACAACGTCACCGATCACCGGCTGAACACGCGCACCGTCTACATGAACCCGGTCAGCCGCTTCATCTACTGGAACATGAACTACCATGTGGAGCACCACATGTTCCCGATGGTTCCGTACCACGCGCTGCCGAAACTGCATGAATTGATCAAGCACGATCTGCCAGTGGCGAACCCGTCGATGTGGCATGCCTATCGCGAGGTCTGGCCGGTGCTGCTCAGGCAGCTGAAATACGAGGACTATTATCTCAAGCGCGAATTGCCGCTGACGGCCAAGCCGTATCGCGGCGAATTCCATGATCTCGACATAACGGCCGCGGCCGCCGAATAGGCGCAGCATAGGCAAACTGGAGACAGACGATGGCGGAGTGGGTCGAAGCATGCGAGGTCGACGACGTGGACGAGGAGGATGTGATCCGCTTCGACCATGGCGGCCGCACCTTCGCGATCTACCGCTCGCCGGAGGACGCGTTCTTCGCCACCGACGGTTTTTGCACGCATGAAAAGGCGCATTTGGCCGACGGGCTGGTGATGGACGACATCATCGAATGCCCCAAGCACAATGGCCGCTTCAACTACAAGACCGGCCAGGCCAAGGGCGCGCCGGTCTGCGTCAACCTCAAGACCTATCCGGTCAAGGTCGAGGCCGGTAAGGTGATGATCGATATCGGCTGAAAGCCGCCAGACAAAACAGGATGTAACCGATGAGCCGGAAGAGACCGACCGTTGCCGATCTGCGCGCCATGAAGGGCAAGCGGCAATTGACCATGCTGCGCGTGCTGACGCTGGAGGAAGCCGAGGCTGCCGAGCGGGCAGGGGTCGACATCGTCTCGGTGCCGCCGGAACTGGTTCTCAACCCGCAATATCGCGACGCCGCGCCCAGCCTCTTCACCATGCCGGGCGACAATTTCTTCGAGATCGGCACGGCCGACGATTTCGTGCGCTGGTCGTTCCGGCTCTACAAAGCCGGCGCCGACGCGGTCTATTGCAGCGCCGGCTACGCCACGATCAAGCGCATGGCCGACGACGCCATCCCGGTGATCGGCCATGTCGGCCTGATCCCGTCGCGCGCGACCTGGACCGGCGGCTTCAAGGCGGTCGGCAAGACAGCCGATACGGCCATGCAGGTGTTCGAGGCGGTCAAGCAGCTGGAAGCTGCCGGCGCGATCGGCGCCGAGATCGAGGTGGTGCCGGTGGAAGTGGCGAAGGCGATCTCGGAACGTACTTCGCTGATCATGCTGTCGATGGGCGCCGGCACCGGCTGCGACGCGCAATATCTGTTCGCCGAAGATATTCTCGGCACAAATCGCGGTCACATGCCGCGCCACTCGAAAGTCTATCGCAACTTCGCCGCCGAATATGACCGGCTGCAGCAGGAACGCATCGCGGCGTTTTCCGAATATGTCGCCGACGTCAACAGCGGCGCCTATCCGGAAGACAGGCATGTCGTGCCCATGGATCCGGACGAGCTCACCCACTTCATGAGGAAGGTGGACGCAAAGCCCTGAACCAAGAATCGAAAAGCGTCAGCCCGTGGCCGGAGGGCCTTGCCAGATTCCGCTGACGAGAGCGGCATAGAGCGCTTCAGCGTCGATGCCGAGCGGCCTGTCTTCCTTGAGCGTCGCCACATGCGAACGCACGGCCGCGTGGATCGCGCCGGTGGCCGGCGCGAGCGCCATGCCCTCGCGCAAGTCGATGGCCTGCGCCGCGGCCATCAGCTCGAAGGCGATCAGCCGCCGCCACAGCTCGATCATCTCGGCGCATTTGGCGACGGCGAGCGGCGTCTGCGTGGCGTGATCCTCGACGCCCTCGGACACGGGCAGGAAATCGAGCATCACCGGATTGGCCTTGTGGCGGATCGCGGCCAGGATCGCCGCCACCGTCTTCTGCAGCGGCACGAAGCCGGCAGAGGCGCCGCCGACCGGCGACAAATATTTCGGCAGGCCGTGGCGGGTTGAGCCGGTGAGCTGGACGAAGCGCGCGGCAGACGCTGCCGCGCATTGGGCGATCGCCAGGCCAAGCGTCTCGAAGGCGAGCGCCAGCGACGCTGTGTGGAAATTGCCGGTCGACATGACCAGTTCATCATCGGCCAGCACCAGCGGATTGTCGGCGGCGGCGTTGAGCTCGATCTCGACAGCCAGCCGTGCATGGTCGATCGCCTGGATCAGCGCGCCGTGGATCGAGGGCATGCAGCGGATCGACAGCGGGTCCTGGATGGTGGTCGGCGCCGGCGCCTCATCGCGCGCCAAGAGGTCGCGCAGCGCCTTGGCCGCAAGCTGCTGGCAGGCGCCCGGGCGTGCCTGATGCTGGCGCGGGTCGAGGATGGTGCGGTTGGCGTCGATGCTTTCCATCGTCAGCGCGCCGGCCTGCTGCTGTTGGTCGAGCGCCGACAGCGCATCGGTCAGCGCCAGCGCTCCGGTCCCGACGGAAACGGCCGAGGCGTTGATCAGGGAAAGACCGTCCTTCGGCGAGAGAGTGACCGGTGCAAGCCGCGCCATCATCAGCGCCTTGGCGGCAGGCATGCGGCGGCCCTGATATTCGGCTTCGCCATCGCCAATCAGCACGCGGGCGACCGCCGTCATCAGCAGAAGATCGCCGGCGCCGATCGAGCCGAGCGACGGCATCACGGGATGCACGCCGGCATTGAGCGCTTCGACCAGCGCGGTGAACACGCGCGGCGACAGGCCCGAGCCACCGGAAGCGAGCATCGCAAGGCGGGCGAACATCGACGCCCGCACCACCGGAACCGGCAGAGCATCGCCGACGGCGGCGCTGCGGCCTTCGATCAGCTGGCGCTGGAAGGCGCCGGCGTCGCCTACGACAGCCGTGACGAGATTGGCGCCGAGCCCGGTGTTCAGCCCGTAAATCTGCTGGCCGCCGGCCGCGGCTGCATCGAGGACCTGGCGAGCCTTGTCGAGCTTTTCAAGCACGGCAGGCGTGATCTCGACCTTGCAGGCGTTGCGCGCGGCGGCAACCACATCCTCGATGCTGATGCCCGCGCCGGTGAGAACGAGCGGGCTCATGCGAAGCGCAGCCTCTGGCCGATGCCTTTTTCCGCGGCCTTGGCGAGCATGGCCTTGCCCAGCGCGATGTCCGACAGCGAGAGGCCGCGATGCCAGAACAGGATCGTCTCGCCATCGCTTTGCCGGCCGGCTTTGAGGCCGGCCGCGATCTGGCCGAGCTCGGCATGCAGCGTCGCCTCGCTCAGCCGTCCCGTCTCGACATGGGCGCGCAGCGAGCCGAACTTGCCGCCCTTGCACTGGCCCCAGTCGTCGACGACGATCTTCTGCATGATATCGGTCAATGACAGCTCGACCGCGCTCATCGTGCCATAGGGCACGACCAGCGCGCCGCGCTTGATCCATTCGGTCTTGAGCAGCGGCTGCGGTTCCGGCAGCCGCGAGGCTTCGACGACGATGTCGGCGCCTTCGACGCAGCTTTTCCAGTCAGCCACGGCCATGACCGGCTTGCCGAGGTCGGCCGCCAGCCTCGCGACAAAGCTATCGCGGCTTTCGGGGCGGCGTGAGTGGACGCGGATCTCGTCGAAGTCGAAGAGATGGTCGAGCAGGCGCACGTTCCAATAGGCGGTGCCGCGCGCGCCGATATGGCCGAGCACCTTGGACGACCTCTTCGCCAAATGCTTGGCGCCGATGGCGGTGACCGCGCCGGTGCGCATGTCGGTGATGACGGTGGCGTCGAGGATGGCGCGCGGCGTGCCGGTGCGCGGATCGAAAAGATTGAGAATGCCGAATTCCGACGGCAGGCCATGCCTGTAGTTGTCGACATAGTCGCCGACGATCTTCACGCCGGCGGCATCGAGCGGCGCCACATAGCCGCGCAGCACGTTGAAGTGGCCGTGGAAGGAGGGATCCGGCTCGAGATGGACGCGCGGCTCGATAACAGTCTGGCCGTTCCCCTGCGCGACGAGCCCGGCTTCGACGGCGCCGATGATCTCGGCGTCGGTCATGGCAAGCGCTTCGATGTCGAGAGCATTGAGATAGTCGATATAGATCGGCTTCATGCGTTTTCCTCGGCCACCCCGGGCTCATCCATAACAGGCGAAACGGCGACACGGAAGTTTGTTGGATAAGCTCTGGACTGGGCCTGCGCCACGGCGATGTGTGCATGCTCCTGCCGGCCAATGCCGGCGCCGAGGTTCCAGGCCATTCAGCGAAGAATTGACGTCGCGCCGGGCGCATTTTGCGGACTTAAATTGCGTCGGTCCCGCGGGGTCCGAACAGGTTCTTCCGCGCGCCGCGCGATCGCGGCAACGAACCGCCAAAACCCCAAGAGTTTCCGCCTATTGCGCCAGTTGCAGCAATCGATGCGTCCACTCGGAAAATAGTCGGAGAGGCGCCGTTCTTGAACGCGGATTCATTTGACGAGCCGCTGTTGAGCCGATTAGCTTTCATGCGGGGTGCAGGCCGGCAAGGCCTTGCCCTCGGGGCGAAAGACACAAGCGATGAATGCGATCGGCTGGCCGAACTGGAGGCGCCTTAATCAGGAAGGCATCGTCTTTGCCATCGCCATCCTGTTGTTCGCCGCCGCTGCGCTGGGCCTGCCCGGTTTCCTGACCGCCGACAATCTGGTGGCCATCGTCCGCTCGGTCTCGGTGCTCGGCACTCTGGCGCTTGGCATGGCGGTCGTCATCATCGGCCGCGGCATCGACCTGTCGGCGGTGGCGATCATGGCGATGTCGGTCGCCTGGTACCTGCAACTGCTCAACACCGGAACTTCGGACGGACTCGCCTTCGTCTATGTGCTGGCGGGCGTTTTAGCCATCGGCCTGCTCAACGGCTTTCTCGTCGCCTATGCCGACGTGCCGGCGATCTTCGTGACCTTGGCCACCGGCTCCTTTGTGTTCGGCTATGTGCGCTCGCAACTGATCACGCAGGATGCCGTGCCGGTGCCCGGCGGACACTGGGTCGAGCTGCTCGGCGGCGTCCGCTTCCTCGATATTCCGGTCGAGGTGTTCGTCTTCGCCGGGCTGGCTTTCCTGGTGTTCCTGTTCCTGCGCTACACCAAATGGGGCCGCTTCATCTATTTCGCCGGCGACAGTCCGGTCGCTGCCCGCAACATCGGCGTTCCGGTGCGGCCCATGCTGGTGCTGCGCTATGTGCTCTCGGCCTTCGTGGCGCTGATCGCCGGGCTTTTGACGGCAGCCAGCCTGCATTCGATCAACACCCGCATCGTCAACTCGACGCTGCTCTACGACATCGTCCTGGTGGCGGTGATCGGCGGCATCGGACTTTCGGGCGGCAGGGGCGGGGTGCGCAACGTGCTGGTGGGGGCGGCGCTGATCGGCATCCTGCTCAACGCCATGACCATCATCGACATTCCGCTGCTCTACCAGAACCTGATCAAGGCGGCGATCCTGCTCGGGGCCATCATCGTCGACGGCATCATCAATCCGCGCGACGAGCAGACGGCGCAACAAGGCGACATTTAGAGCAGATGGCAAGGCCATCTTGCTCTCGGGTACCCGGCGCGATCGTGACGATCGGCCGGCAATGAAAACCGAACCAGAGGTGTGACATGAAACTAATCAGGACATTGATGGCCGCCGCCACGGCGCTCGCCGTTACCGCCTTCGCGGCGCCGAGTCTTGCCGCAGACGATCCCGGCCCGGCCGCCTATGCCAAGGCGCTCAACGGCAAGCGCGTCATGCTGGTGCCGCTGGCGATGGGCTTCGACCTGGCGCAGGGTTGGGCGCACTACCTGAAGAAGGAAGTCGAGGCCTGGGGCGGCACGTTCGAGACCCGCGACCCGAACTGGGTGGTCGATGCCGGCGCGCAGGCGATCACCGACGCCATCGCTTCGGACACGCGGCCGGACGTGCTGATCATTCATGCGCCCGACCTCAACTCCTACTCGAAGCTGATGAAGAAGGCGCAGGCCGCCGGCACCTATGTGCTGCTGGTCGACAATCCGGCGAACTTCCCGGCCGACGCCTTCGTCGGCAGCGACTGGGACAAGCTCGGCCAGCTCGAAGCCGAAGCGGCGATCAAAGGCTGCGGCGAGAATTCGTCCAAGAAGATCGGGTTGGTGCAGGGCGACCAGGCGAACTCGTCGAGCCTCTACCAGTATGCCGGCATCATGAAGGTGCTGGAGAAGCATCCCGACTTCCAGGTCGTGGCAAAGCCCGACTCGAACTGGGACGCGACCACGTCGCGCAACGTGACGACGACGATGCTGCAGCAGCACCCGGACATCTGCTCGATCATCGACTTCTGGGACGGCGACGCCACCGGCGCCTCGGCCGCGATCCGCGACGCCAAGCTCGACGGCAAGGTGTTCCTGGTCACCACCGGCGGCGGCGAGAAGGCGGCCGATTGCGACAAGCTGAACGACGGCACCTATGGCGCCGTGGTGATGACCGATCTTGCCCGCCAGTCGGGCGACATGAACGCCATCATCAAGTTCCTGCTGCAGAGCGGCCAGCCGGCCGGCACCTCGCACACCTACATCTACACGCTGGAGAAGGCGACGACCAAGGCCGACCTCAAGCCCGACAGCTGCTGGGACCTGAAGGCGCTGCAGGCCGAAGCGGCGGCGAAATAAGCCGCGCAGCCGTAAAAGCATCCACGGGGTGGCCGGATCGTTCCGGCCGCCTCTTTCCCGTTTTTAATGACAGCGGCAGCCGATGAATTTCCGTGAACGCCTCCAGGCCTGGCGCTACAATCTCGTGCCCGACCATCTGATCGGCGAGATCCTGACCAAGCGCTGGACCGACAACGCCATACCTTTCCTGGCGCTGGTGGCGACGCTCGGGGTGTTCGGCTCGATCATTCCGGGTTTCTTCAAGCTCACCTCGCTGCAGGAATCCACTCGACAGCTCGGCGAGTTCTCGCTGGTCGTCATCGGCATGACCGTGGTGATGCTGGGCGGCGGCATCGATCTTTCGGTGGGCTCAATCTTCGCGCTGTCCTGCTTCTCCGCCGTCTACGTCTTCTTCATTCTCGAACAGTCGATCTGGCTGGCCTTGGCCGCGGCACTTTGCACGGGGCTCGTCTTCGGCGCCGTCAACGGCTACCTCGTCGGCTATCTCAGGCTGCGTGCCTTCCTCACCACGCTGGTCACCTTCATCTTCGGGCGAGCGCTGTTCGACATCCTCGTCACCACCTATGCCGCCGACGTGCAGCTTTCCCAGGCAAGCTCCGATGTGCTCGACTTCATCGGCGACGGCACGTTCTGGGGCCTGTCGGTCTCGGTCTGGCTGGCCATCATCCTTGCCGTCATCACGCATATCGCGCTGACGCGCTCGCGCCCAGGCTGGCATGTGCTGGCGGTGGGCGGCTCCCGGCGCTCCGCGCATAATGCCGGCATCCGGGTGCGGCGCACCGTGTTCATGACCTACGTCTTTTCCGGCTTCTGTGCCTCGATCGGCGGCTTCCTGATCGCCTGCCGGTTGAGCGGGGCAGGGCCGGGCACCGGCCTCAATCTCGAGATCATGGCGCTGACCGCGGCCGTGGTCGGCGGCGTCAGCCTCGGAGGCGGGCGCGGCTCGGTGGTCAAGGGGCTGATGGGCGCCATCATCGTTCTGACCATGACCAACGGCCTGATCCGGCTTGGCTACGGCACAGGCACCAACCAGATGGTGCTCGGCATCCTCTTGGCGGTCGCCGTCACCATCGACATCCGCTGGCTGAAGAACCGCCACAAGGTGCTGAACGAGGTCTATGTCGCGCCTGTCTACCTCAAGATGGGCGAGACCCAATCGGCCGCGCCCGGTTCCGGCACGTCCTACGAACTCGACAACCGGCTCTCGGCCGCGGACCATATCGGGCTCGGCGAGCTGGAGGGGCCGGAGGACGTCATCCTCGACCGCGACGACCATCTGTATTGCGGCACGCGTCATGGCGAGATCGTCCGCTTCTTCGCACCGGACTATGTGAAGTCGGAAGTCTTTGCCCATATCGGCGGCTTTCCGCTGGGCTTGGCCTTCGACAGGGCCGGCAATCTGATCAGTTGCGTCGGCGCCATGGGGCTCTATTCGGTCTCGCCGGACCGGGAGGTGAAGCGCCTCTCGGCAGAGACGGCGCGCTCCTGGACCTCGATCGTCGACGATGCGCGTCTGCGCGACCCGAACGATTGCGACATCGCGCCGGACGGCCGCATCTATTTTACGGATTCGACCAAGCGCTATGACGCCCATGATTGGGCGCTGGACTCGATCGAGAATCGCGCCACGGGCCGTCTTTTGGTGTACGACCCGAAGGACGGTTCGACCAAGACGCTGCTCGACGGCTACCGCTACACCAACGGCGTGTGCATGGCGCATGACGGCAAGTCGCTGTTCTTCGCCGAAAGCTGGGGCTGTCGCGTGCATCGCTATTGGCTGGAAGGGCCGAAAGTGGGAACGGCCGAATGCGTCATCCGCGACATGCCGGGCTATCCCGACAACATCAACCGGGCTTCCGACGGCAATTACTGGATGGCCTGGCTCGGCATGCGCACGCCAAGCTTCGACCTGTCGCTGCGCCATCCCGACATGCGCAAGCGCATGACGCGCCGCCTGCCGCAGGACGAGTGGCTGTTTCCCAACATCAACACCGGCGGCGTGGTGAAGTTCAACGAGAAGGGCGGCATTGTCGAGACGCTCGGCGATCTTTCCGGCAACGCGCATCCGATGGTCACCTCGATGCGCGAGCACAAGGGCTACCTGTTCGTCGGCGGCATCCTCAACAACCGCATCGGGCGCTACAAGATCAGTGGTGCGGACCCGAACTGGACGAGCCCCGCTTCCTATTGGGGAGACAAGCCATGATCCTCGATCCGATCCTGGATGTCTTTCGCGGCAAGGCGGTCACCATACCGCCGCTCGACGGCGCCTTTCGCCCCAACACGCGGCTGGACGACGCGCCGGCCTTCGCCGAACTGAGCGAGCCGGACAATCTGCTGGTGTCTGACGGGCGGCTGCTTGTCTCCAGCGGCAACGCTCTCCTGGCGGTTGCGGCTGGTTCCGAGCCCGTCGCTGTCGAAACCTTTCAATCCCCCATCACCGCGCTGGCGCTGTCGCCATCGGGCGAACTGACCGTCGGGCTGGAGAGCGGCAGACTGCTGATTGCCGGCAAGGAGGTTTCGCTGCCGGCCGAAATAAGGTGCATCACAGCGCTTGCCTATGCCGATGACGGCACGCTGTGGCTGGCCAATGGCTCCAGCGAACATGCTCCGTCGCAATGGGCGACCGACCTGATGAAGAAGGGCGCATCCGGTTCGCTGTGGCGGTGCGGGGCGGGTGGCATCGGTTTTCAGAAGATCGCCGGCGACATCGCCTTTCCTTATGGGCTTCACCCGCTCGGCGGCGATGTGCTGGTGAGCGAAAGCTGGCGCCACCAGCTCGTGCGCTTTGACGGCGCGACTGGCAACCGCACCACGGTGCTGACGCATCTGCCCGGCTATCCGGCGCGGTTGGCGCCGGCCGGCGGCGGCGCATGGCTGACGCTGTTTGCGCCGCGCAACCGGCTGATCGAATTCGTGCTGCAGGAAACACATTATCGCCGCGACATGATCGGCCAGGTGCCGCCGGCCTACTGGATTGCGCCGGCGCTGGCCTCCAACCGCAGCTTCCTCGAGCCGCTGCAATGCGGCGGCATCCGCACCATGGGCATCCACAAGCCGTGGTCGCCCAGCCGCTCCTATGGGCTCGTCGTGAAACTCGACCGGGCCCTGCAGCCGCAGTTCAGCCTGCACAGCCGCGCCAACGGCACGCGGCACGGCATCTGCAGCGCGGCGGAAAAGGACGGTCGCCTGTTCGTCGCCTCGAAGGGCGGTGATTGCGTGCTGGCGCTCGACCTCGCTTCGGGTGGTTTCTGATGGAACCGATCGTCCGTCTGGAAAACGTCACCAAGACCTATCGCGGCGTGCCGGCGGTAAAGAACGTCACGTTCGATCTGAGGAAGGGCGAGATCCATGCGCTGCTTGGCGAGAACGGCGCCGGCAAGTCGACGCTGACCAAAATCATCGCCGGCGTCGTCGACGCGACTTCGGGCAAGATGTTCCACAAGGGCGTCGAGACGGCTTACGCCTCGCCGCACGCCGCGCTGGAAGCGGGCATCGCCATGGTGTTCCAGGAGACCAGCCTGGTGCCGTCGATGACGGTGGCGCAGAACCTTTATCTCGGCACCGAGAAATTCCTCAACCGGCTGCGCGGCACCTACATCTCGGCGCAGCAATTCCTGCAGTCGCTGAATTTTCCGGTCGATCCCAACGCGATGGTGGCGACGCTGGGCGCGGCCAAGCGGCAGATGGTCGAGATCGCGCGCGCCGTCCACCATAATGCCGAGATCATCATCTTCGACGAACCGACGGCGACGCTGACGCCGGAAGAGAAACGCCACTTCTTCGCGCTGATCCGGAGGCTTAAAGCGCGCGGCGTGTCGATCGTCTTCATCAGCCACGCGCTGGAAGAGGCGCTGATGATTGCCGACCGCATCACCATCCTGCGCGACGGCGAACTGGTGATCGCCGACCAGACATCGGCTTTCGACCGCGACAAGATCGTCGCGGCCATGGTGGGCCGCTCGCTGTCGGGGCAGATCTATCGCCAGCGCGACGAGACGAAATTGCGCAAGGCCGGCAAGAAAGTGCTCTCGGTGCAGGACATCTCGATGAGCAACATCGTGCGCAACAATTCCTTCTCGATTTTCGAAGGCCAGATCACCGGCGTGTTCGGGCTGATCGGATCGGGCCGCACCGAGACCTTCAAGATTGTCTCGGGTATCTACAAGCGCGACTTTTTGCGCGGCGGCGCGATTGAATTGGACGACAAGCCGGTGCGCTACCTCGTGCCGAGCGAGGCGGTGGCCGACGGCATCGTCTACGTCACCGAGGACCGCAAGAGCGAAGGCATCTTCGAGACAATGGGCATCGCCGAGAACCTGTTCGGCGGCCTGCTCGCCGCCGGCCGCGAGAAGGCCTGGATGATCAACCAGCAGGAGATGCGGCAGCTCTCGGCCGAATGGACCAAGACACTCAACATCAAGGCGATCAACGACAACGCCCGCGTGGTCGAGCTTTCCGGCGGCAACCAGCAGAAGGTGGTGATCGGCAAGGGGCTGGTGCAGCAGCCGCGCATCGTCATCTTCGACGAGCCGACACGCGGCGTCGATGTCGGCGCCATCGCCGAGATCCACCAGATCATCAACCGGCTGGCCGACGAGGGCCTCGCCGTCGTCGTCATCTCGTCCTACCTGCCGGAGATCATGAACCTGTCCGACCGCATCCTTGTCTGCCGCCAGGGCCGCATCGTCGAGGAGTTCTCGCCGGCGGAGGCGACGGAGGAGAAGATCATGTACGCGGCGGTGCATTAGGGTGTCGCTGGTGGCACCTTGACAATTGGCCGGAGCCTCCGCGACGTCGTCATCCACGGGCGGAGCAAGGAGCGCAGCGACGCGCGCAGACCCAAGGATCCATGCCGCGACTTTTAGGCGCGGCTACGGTCCAGAATTCTGCTCCGCTGCGCCCTTCGCGTGAGGGCACGGAATGGATTCCAGGGTCTGCGCGCGTCGCTTCGCTCCTTGCTCCGCCCTGGAATGACGATGCTGAGGTGCTTCGGCCAATGTCCGCGGCAGTGTGTTGCTTCGAGCTAAAAATTGAATCGGAGAAACACGTTAGCTGTCTATGCGCAACACTTGGTTCAACGACCTCGACCGGCGATTCAAACGAAAGGAAACACCATGGCCACCACAAAACTCCTCAGCGATGCCGAGGTCGAAAAGATCCCGGCGGTGAAGGCGGTGTTCGACGATATCCGGGCGACGCGAAAATCCGACTTCGTGAACAATTTCTGGCGCGGGCTGGCCAATGATCCGGCGGCGCTGAAACGGGTGTGGGAGCAGCTCAAGGCGGTGATGGTCACCGACGGCGCGATCGATCCGCTGACCAAGGAAATGATCTATATCGCGGTCTCGACCGCCAATGGCTGCTCCTATTGCGTCCACTCGCACACGGCCGCAGCGCGGGCCAAGGGCATGACGGAGGCGCAGCATGGCGAGCTGGTGTCGATCATCGGGCTTGCGGGACAGACCAACCATCTGGTGACGGCAATGCAAATCCCGCTCGACCCGCAGTTCGAGGTGAAGTGAGGCGCCGGCTTCCCCTTCTCCCCCTGTGAGGGCTTTGCACGGGAGAGTGAATTCTGTTTGTTGGGCTAATGAGGCGTTTTTTGAAGGCCATGGGAGCGGTTTTGGGCGGCTTTGCGGGGCATTTGCCGGGTTAGGCGGCCAATCCGCTTGGCTGCGGACGCACTCCTCCTCATGCTCGTCTCTCAGCAGGTGGAAAGAGGGCGCCGATCATGGTCCTTAGATTGTAGGCGCAGGCCGCCAGCATGCACTGCGTGCGGTTGGTGGCCAGGTTGAAGAAGCGCACGCGCCGCATGCCATAGTGCTCCTTGAATACGGCGAACGGCCGCTCGACCGCCGCGCGCACCTTGGCGATCAGCCGGTTGCGCAGCTTTTGGCGCGGCGGCAGCTCGGGGTGATGCTTGTTGGCCCGCCGCATCAGCCGATCCTTGATGTTGGCCTCGGCTAGCCGATCGTGCCTGGCGTGGGTGTAATAGGCCTGATCGCCATAGGCCGCCTTCTCGTCGCCGCAGATCAGCTGGTCGGCCGGCTCGGTGTCGGTGAGCGAGGCGTCGCTCACCTCGACGCGCCGGATGATGGTGTGCGCCTGGTCAGCGCCGATGTGCATCTTGTAGCCGAAGGTGCTCTTCTTGCCCTTCTTGCCCCAGCGCGCATCCTTGTCGGACGACGGCTTGATCGGACCATGATGGCCCTTCTTGGGCTGCTTGGGCGGGCGGCCGCGAGCCTGCAAGAATGTGGCATCGACCAAGGTACCGCGCTTGACGATCAGGCTCTTGGCCTCCAGTTGGCGATTGATCTCCTCAAAGATCTTGTCGATCAGACGCTCGCGCGTCAGTTCCTCGCGGCAACGCCACAGCGTCGAGTGATCAGGCGTGCGATCCGAAAGGCTGAAGCCGGCAAAGCGGCGGAACGACAGCCGGTCCCGGATTTGCGCTTCAAGCGCGGGATCGCTCAGCCCATGCCACACGCCCAGCAGCAAACAACGCACCAGCGGCTCGGCTGGATAGCTGGTGTTGCCAGAGCCAGGACCGCTGCGATGACCAAGCAAGGTTCGGATCGGCGCCCAGTCCAGTTCCTTCGCTATCAGGTCGAAGATCGTCTCATCCGACGCCGCAAAACCGTCCGCTAGGCTCAATTGGCCAAGCACTCGATCGACCATCGCGAATCCCTCCTCGCCGGATATCCGCATGGAATCACCGATCCGATTCTGTGCAAAGCCCTTCTTGTGGGAGAAGGTGGCCGAGCGAAGCTCGGACGGATGAGGGGTGTTCCAGGGAATGCCAACGTCACACTCCGATGGAGCACCCCTCATCCGTCTCGGCGCTTCGCGCCGATCCACCTTCTCCCACAAGGGGAGAAGGAAAAGCCGCGCTACACCGGCCGATACACCTTCGCGGCCGTATTCCAGAAGATATCCGCCTCGGCCTTGGTGCCATGCTTCGCCACCGCCGCGCGGTGCGCTTTGATCAGCTCGGCATGGCTGGTCCACAGCTTCTCGATCGGGAAGTTCGAGCCGAACATCAGCCGGTCGCTGCCGAGGATCTCGATCGCGTTGTCGACGATGTAGGCGATGAGCTCCGGGTCGTTGCGGTGGACGAAGGTGCCGAGCCCCGAGAGCTTGGCGTAGACATTGGGCGCTGCCGAAAGCGTGCGGAGGCCCGCCTTCCAGGCTTCGGTGGTTTCCGGCTCCATGCCGGTCAGCATGCCGGCATGGGTGAGGATGAAATTCGTCTGAGGGTTTTCGCCGACTAGTGTCAGCCCGTCCTTCATCTGCGCGGGAAAGAGCTGCAGGTCGAAGGAGAGGCCGTAATCCTTCAAACGCGCCACGTTCTTCCGCACTTTCGGATCGATCACCTGGTCGGCCGAAGCGGCGAAGCGGAAGGCGGGCGTTTCATGCCAGTGAAGCTGCATGCGCACGCCGCGCAGCAGCGGATACTTTTTCAATCGGTCGATCTGCGGGCGGACGTCGTCGACCGTCATGTCGGCATAGCCGACGATGGCGTGCGGCCAGCCGGTTTCATCCGCGGTCTTCTGCAGGAAGGCGACTTCCTTCTCGAAATCCTCCTTGGCCCAGTTGGTCTGGACATAGACGGCCTTCTCGACGCCTGAGCCTTTCTGGTCCTCGAGGAACTCGGTGATCGGATAGTCGCGGCGGATCGGCTCGTAGGGGCCGAAGATGCGCGGCACCATCGGCCCGACCAGCCAGGGCTGATCCTTCTGGCGCCAGATGTGGAAATGCGCGTCGATGGCTTTCTGCATCACGATATCCTTTTCCAGATGGAAGCGGCCGCAGGCGCAGGACGGGCGAGCGACAGGATGAAATCGGTCAGGCTCTTGGCCGACGAGCCGTCGACCAGATCGTCAAGCGCCGGCAGGATGGCGCGGAGCGCCGCAGTTTCCGGGCGGAAGCGCGGATCGCCGGCGAGCGGGCTCGCCAGCGACAGCCGGAAGGCGCGGGCGCTCAACCGCCGCATCGCGATCTCCAGCTCGGCATGGCTGCCGCGTTCCAGCCCGTCGGACAGCATGACGACGCAGGCGCCGCGCGCGAAGGCGGAGAAGCGCGGCACCGACAGGAAGGCCAGCAATGTCGGCCCCATGCGGGTGCCGCCATCCCAATCCTCGACGAGTGCTGCGGCGCGGGCGAGCGCCTGCTCGCGGTCGCGGATGCGTAACGCCGAGGTGACGCGGGTAAGCCGCGTGCCAAAGGTGAAGACTTCGGCGCGGTCCGCGCCTTGCACCGCCGCATGCGCCAGCTTGAGGTAGTCGGCCGTGTGCAGCTTCATCGATCCGGAGACATCGATGAGCAGGAGCAGCTTTCGCGGCACTGGCTGCCGGCGGCGTAGCAGCGGCGAGGGGATGTCGCCATCGGCGCTGACGATTTCGCTGAGCGAGCGCCTGAGGTCGAGCGTGCCGCGCGAACGCGTGCGCATGGTGCGGAAAGAACGGCGCGCGGGGAGGGCGGAGGCGAGCTTGCGGCGGAACTGGCCGAGACCATCGGGATCGCGCTGGAAATCGCGACTGCTCAATCGCTCGAGCACCGAGGAGAGCTCGCCGCCTTTCCCCTGGCGGGCGATCTGCTTCTCTTCCTCGCGCGTGCCGCGATCGTCCTTGACGCGGGTCTCGTCGTCCTTCTCGCCTTCGATCGAAGGCTTGGCGTCGCCGTAGAAATGGGCGCGGAAATGCGCCTCGAATTCGTCGCGGCGATCGGGCGAGGGCGCAAGCGTCGCGAGCGCTGCTTCGCGGATGTCGTTCATCGAGCGCGGGCCGAGCAGGGTCACGGCCTGCATGAAGCTGGTGATTTGTTCGGGCGCGATGGCGAAGGCGTGATGACGGAGCAAACGGGCGAAGCCGAGGAAGAGTGCGGCGGCGCGAGGTAAGCGCTCCTCTCCCCGTTTACGGGGAGAGGATGCCGGCAGGCAGGTGAGGGGCAGCGCTACCTTCTGCCCAGTGTGGCGCTGCCCCTCGTCCGCCCCTTCGGGGCACCTTCTCCCCGTAAACGGGGCGAAGGGGTTGTCGAGGTTGCGGCTCACCCCAGCGCCTCCTCGACAATCCTCCCCAGTTCCGGCGCAATGGCAGTCAAATCCTCCTCGTCCTTGATCAGCACGCCGATGGCCCGCCGAAAGGCCTCCGGCCACGGGCTGCCGCCTTTTTCGAGGATGGTCGCGGCATTCGCCCATTCGACCGCTTCGGCGATGCCGGGCGGCTTGGCCAGTGGCCGCGCCCGGATCTCCTGCACGGCGTTGGCCACGGCACGTGCGGTGGCTCCCGCGACGTCGCCTGAGCGCAGCATGATGATCTCGGCCTCGCGCTGGGCGTCGGGATAGCCAATCCAATGATAGACGCAGCGGCGGCGCAGCGCTTCGGCCAGCTCGCGCGTGCGGTTGGAGGTGAGGATGACGATCGGCTGCGTCGCGGCACGGATCGTGCCGCGCTCCGGGATGCTGATCTGGAAGTCTGAGAGGAATTCGAGCAGCAGCGCCTCGAATTCATGATCGGAACGATCGATCTCGTCGACCAGCAGCACGCGCTGCTCCGGCGCGCGAAGCACCTGCAGCAGCGGTCGGGCGATCAGGAATCGATCGTCGTAGATATCGATCTCGTGCTCGCCGGCATGGCGGATGGCGAGCAGCTGGCGCTGGTAGTTCCATTCGTAAAGCGCGTGCCCGGCATCGACGCCTTCGTAGCATTGCAGGCGCACCAGCTCACGGCCGAGCAGTTCGGCGACCGCCTTGGCGGCCTCGGTCTTGCCGACGCCCGGCGCGCCTTCGAGCAGCAACGGCTTGCCGAGCCGAATCGCCAGGAAGATCGCGGTGGCAAGGCTGTCGTCGGCCAGATAGCGCGAGGCGGCAAGACGCGCGGCTATCGCCTCTGGCGAAGCAGTGACCGCAACGGCGTCGGCGTTTGCCATCTTCCCCTCAGCCCGCGGCCTGCGCCTTCAGCGCGCGCAGGATGCGCTCGGGCGTGATCGGCAGCGTGTCGACGCGCACGCCAACGGCGTCGAAGACGGCGTTGGCGATGGCGGGGATCTGCGGGTTGGCGCACATCTCGCCCGGACCCTTGGCGCCGAACGGTCCATCGGCGGAAGGACGTTCGAGCACGATGATCTCGGTCTCGGCGAGATCGCCTGGACCCGGCATCAGATACTGGTTGAAGTCGGTGCCGCCGTGGTCGCGGTTCGGGTAATAGGGCTCGGTCGTCTCGTAGAGCGCGTGGCTGATGCCCATCCAGGAGCCGCCGACCAGTTGCTGCTCGACCATCTTCGGGTTCAGCGCGCGGCCGATCTCGAAGACGTTCTTGACGGTAAGCACCGTCACCTCGCCGGTCTCGTCGTCGACCTCGACCTCGGCCACCGTGCAGGCATGGGCATAGCAGGTGGAGGGCTTCATCGCGCCGGTCTCCTTCTCCGGATAGGAGCGCGGGATCAGAAACATGCCGCGGCCGGAGATCGAGCGGCCGCGCTTGAAATGCGCCGACAGCGCGACATCGAAGATCGAGATCGATTTCTGCGGCGCGCCCTTCACCTGGATGTTGCCCTGCCCGTCGGTCTCGAGATCGGAGGCGTTCACCTCCAGCTCTTCGGCCGCCACTTCCAGCATGACCTGGCGCGCCTCCTTGGCCGCCTGGATGACGGCGTTGCCGGCGCGGTGCGTGCCGCGCGAGGCAAAGGTGCCCATGCAGTGCGGGCCGGTGTCGGTGTCGGCGGTGTCGATGACGACGCGGTCGGTCGGCACGCCGATCGTCTCGGCGCAGATCTGCGCCATGATCTGCTTCATGCCCTGGCCCAGATCGACACTGGACAACGTCACCATGAAGTTGCCGGTCGGGGTCGAATGGACCAGTGCCTGGGTCGGGTCGCCGCCAAGATTCATGCCGGTCGGATAGTTGATCGCGGCGATGCCGCGTCCACGCCGGATCGCCATCTCAGGCTTCCTTCCTGTAGGAGGACATCGTCATGTATTTTTCCGCGACCGGCCAGTTGGCGACGCGCGAGGCTTCCTGCATGCATTCGATCAGCGCCGCACCCTCGGTCGGCTGGCGATGCGCCTTCATGTCGCCGTCGCGATAGGCGTTGACGAAGCGGAATTCGAGCGGATCCATGCCGATCAGCCGCGCCAGCTTGTCCATCTGCACCTCCAGCGCGAAGTCGCCGATGGTGACGCCGAAGCCGCGCATGGCCGACGAAGGGGTGCGGTTGGTGTAGACGCAATAGGTGTCGATCCAGACATTCGGGATCGTATAGGGGCCTGGATAGTGGGCCGCGCCCTTCTGCGCGCCATAGGGCGAGTGGCGCGAATAGGCGCCGGCGTCGGTATAGCCGGTCACCTTGCGCGCGACGATGCGGCCGTCCTTCATGACGCCGTCCTTGATGATCACCTTTTCGGCGGCGCGCGGCGAGGAGATCTGCATCTCCTCCTCACGGCTGTAGATAAAACAGACCGGGCGTCCGGTCAGCTTGGCCGCGAGGATGGCGATCGGCTCGACGACGACGTCGACCTTGCCGCCGAAGCCACCGCCAACGGTGCCGCCGACGAAATGCAGCTTCGAGCCGGGCATCTGCAGGATGATCGAGGCGTTGTCGAGGGTGAAGAACATCGCCTGCGTGTTGGTGTAGCAGGTGAAGCGGTCATTGCCTTCCGGCGCCACCACGCAGCCCGTGGTTTCGGTCGGGGCGTGCTCGATCGGCGAGGACTGGTAGGACTGTTCGAGGATGTGGTCGGCCTGGGCAAAGCCTGCCTCGACATCGCCGAAGCGCACCTTGCGGCATTCGCCGCTGTCATAGAGGTAGTAATTCTGGCCGTGATATTCGTTGACCAAAGGCGCGCCGGGCTTCAGCGCTTCTTCCATGTCGAAGACGGCCGGCAACACCTCATAGTCGACCTTGACCTTGGCGGCGGCTTCCTGCGCGGCGCGCTCGGTCTCGGCCAATACCGCCACCACGGCCTCACCCTTCCACCGCACCTTGCCGTCGGCAAGCACGGTTTCGTCCTCGGGACCGATCTGGATCAGGATCAGGATGGTGTAGACATTGTGCGGCACGTCCTTGGCGGTCAGCACGCGCACCACGCCCGGATGTTTCTCCGCTTCCGACGTATCGATCGAGCGGATGCGGGCATGGTGGTGCGGGCTGCGCACCATCTTCAGATGCAGCATGCCCGGGAAGTTTCGGTCGGCGAAATAAACGGTCTTGCCGGTGACATGTCCCGGCGAGTCGAGCCGCGGGCGACCCTGGCCGATCTCATGCAGGCCGTCCTTGCGGACATCGGCGAAATAATCCTTGCGCAGTTCCATGGCTCGTTCCCTCAGGCGGCGTTCTGCGAGTTGGCGAGCGCCGCAAGCAGCACCGCCTGGATGATCGGCTCGTAGCCGGTGCAGCGGCAGATGTTGCCGGACAGCGCCTCGACCACATCCTCGCGGCTCGGGTTGGGCGTGCGGTCGAGCAGAACCTTCGCGGCCATGATCATGCCCGGCGTGCAGAAGCCGCATTGCGTGGCGAAGGCATCGAGGAAGGCGCGCTGCAGCGGATGCAGCACACCGCCTTCGGCAAGGCCGGCGGTGGTCCTGACGTCGGCACCGCCGCAGGTTTCGGCCAGCGTCAGGCAGGAGAGCCTGAGTTCTCCGTCGATGATGACCGAGCAGGCGCCGCAGGTGCCTTGGTGGCAACCCCCCTTGGGTGAGGTGTCGCCGATCTTGTCGCGCAGCACATTGAGCAGCGTCGTGCCGCTTTCGACGAACTCGGCTTTCTCCGAGCCGTTGAGTGTGAATTGAACCGGGACCTTCGCCATTTTTCCTCCCTGCGCGCCTGCCCGGGTCGGCCGGACAGACGCGCGTCCCCACGGATATTAGTCAAGCAGCAGCCGGCCGAGATGGACCGGCAGAACCTCGGCGCGATACCAGGCGCTGGCGATCGGGTCGGTGATCGGCGCGATGCCTTCGCTCGCGGCGGTCAGGGCCGGCGCGATCTCCTGCGGGGTGAGCTTGCAGCCGAGCAGCGCCTTTTCGGCCGCTAAAGCGCGCATTGGACGATCGGCCATGCAGCCCAGCGCGATGCGCGCCGAGGTCACCGTGCCGTCCGATGCGAGCTCCAGAAGCGCGGCGATGCTCAGCACGGACACACCCTTGGGCTTGACCCGTGATACTTTCAGGAAGCGGAAGCTCTCGGCTTTAGGCAATGAAAAGCCGACAGCCGAGACGATGGCGCGGCTGGCATCACGGCCGACCAGGAAGGTCTTGATCGGCACTTCGCCGTCTTCGGTGAAGACGGTCGCGTCCAGCGCCAGCAGCGCCACCGCGAAATCGCCATAAGGGGCAGGGGCGAACAGATTGCCGCCGACGGTCGCCATGTTGCGGATCGCCGGCCCGCCGACGGCGCGCGCGGCCGGCGCAAGCGCGGCGAGCTCGGGATGGCGGGCAATCGCGGCCATGGTGACCGAAGCGCCGAGCCGGACCTTGCCGCCGGAAACCGCGATCTGCGAGAGGTTGGGATCGTTGACGCGGATCAGGTTGGAGACGGCAACGTCGCCTTCATTGGCCGCGCGGACGACAAGCGTGCCGCCGCCGAGATAGCGTGTCCCAGCGGCCTGCAAGGCGGCATTGGCGTCTTTCACGCTCGAAAAAGTCTGCAGCGCAAGCGACATGGCGCGCTCCCGTCAGCTCTGGCCGGCGAAATGGGCCTTCAGGGCGTTGAAACCGCCCTGGAAGACGTTGGCGCCCATGCCCTCGGCCAGCTTGTCGGCCTCTTCGGGCGCGGCGTCGAAGCTCGCTGTCCATTCGGCATAGGTGCGGTTGCCGTCGGTGACGCGCCGCAACTGCAGCGTCGCCTTGTGATTGGTGAGCGGCTGCGGCGTCTCGAGGATCGAATAGCTGACCAGGAAGTTCTCATCCGAGAAATCGAGCAGCTTCTCGCGTAGCCGCGCGCCGCTGACCAGTTGGAAGTTGCGCACGCAGCCGATCGTGGCGGCGTCCTTGCCGTCCTCGATATGGCTTTCCACCATGCGCGGATGCCAGCTGGGCAAACCATTGAAGTCGCGGATGCGCGCCCAGACCTGCTCGACCGGCGCGTCGATGACGCTGGAGATGGTGACTTTCGCCATAGACTGGTCCTCTTGCAAAGATCGGGAGCAGGCTAGAGCGGCCGACGGGCCGGCGCTTATCAATGCGTCTTGAGCGCGTATCAACCAGTCGGAAAATGCGGCGACGGATCAGCCTGCAAAGGCGCTCACGACATGGCCTGAGCGGCTTCGCGGTAGAGCGTCGGCGGCACGCCGACATGGTCGCGGAAAAAGCGCGAGAAATTGCCCTGGGTGGTAAATCCGAGATTGCAGGCAACGGAGATCAGCGGTTCCTGCGACCACTGCAGCTGGCGCACGGCTTCCTCCATGCGCAGCGTGTTCCAGTAGACGTTCGGCGTAAGGTTGGTCTGTTCCTTGAAGAGCGCGAAGAAATGCGGCCGTGAGAGCCCGACCGAACGAGCCACGTCGTCGAACGAGATGCGCTCGCAGACATTGGCCTTCATCAACTGGATCGCCTTGCGGACACGGAAGTCGAGCATAGTGTTGATGCGCGCGCGGACTACCTGTGGCGCCGAAGCATCCGCCGCGTCGAGAACGCTGTCGATGAAACGCTCGATCTCGTAGTTGGCCACGTCGTCGATGCTCTCATTGTCGGCCAGGTGATCGAGCAGGTTCGCCGCCGCCTGGTGCAGCCAAGGCTCCAGCGTGATCGCCGCTTGCGCGAACAGCGGCGCGGAGGAGGGCAGGTCGCGGCGCCGGCGCGCCCAGTCCGGGTCGATGTAGAAGGCGAGGAACAGGCCGGGCTTACCGTCGCGGGAAAGGGCGTGGCTGTGCGGCTGGAACGAGTTGATGCCGGCCGCGGTGCCAGGCCCAAGCCGCACCGTCTCGCGGCCGATGGTCATTTCGCCTGCCGTGCCTTCCAGCCAGATGATGAGATGGGCCTCGCCATGGGCATGGGTGACGAAGTCGTTGGCGACATTCAGCACGGAAACATGTCCGAACCGGCCCCAGTAGAGCCTGATCGCGTCCGTCATGGCTATCGTTCCTCCCGCAGGCGACTGGCCTCCCTTCGCCTGCCGGGGAATAGTGCGGCTGGGGTGAGGCTGCGTCAAGACAGGCAGGAATGGTGGCCATCTCGCATCGCCCGTCCGGACTCGATTTTCAGACTGGGCGATAGGCGCGGCTTTCCCTTCTCCCTTTGTGGGAGAAGGTGTCGCCGAAGGCGACGGATGAGGGGTGCTCCAGGGAAAGCCAGCGTCTCACTCCGCTGGAACACCCCTCATCCGTCTCGGCGCTATCGCGCCGATCCACCTTCTCCCACAAGGGGAGAAGGCGAGGCGGCGCGCTTCAGTCGCTACGCCTGAAATTGCGGATGCGGTCGAACAGAACCGCCAGGATGATCGCGCCGCCGATGAAGGTGCCTTGCCAGAAGGCGTTGATGCCAAGCAGGCCGAGGCTGTTGCGGATCACCTCGATGAGGGCGGCGCCGACGATGGCGCCGAGCGCGGTGCCGACGCCGCCGGCGAGATTGGCGCCGCCGATGACGGTGGCTGCAATCACCTGCAGCTCCATGCCGTTGCCGAGATTGGTGGTGACGGCGCCCAGCCATCCGGTCTGGATGATGCCGGCAAGCCCTGCCGACAGCGCCGAGATCATGTAGACGACGACCTTGATCTGCTTGACGGGAACGCCGGTCAGCGTCGCCGCATGCTCATTGCCGCCGATGGCGAAGATGTGCCGGCCGAATTTGGTCCAGCGCAGGATGAAGCCGGTGATCCCCGCCAGGAGGATCATGTAGAGCACCGGATTGGCAATGCCGAAAACCCAGGCGCCGCCGCCCAATGACAAAAGCTTCTGGTGGTCCGGCCCGAACTGGAACACCACGGTGTTGTTCGAGGCGACCATGGCAAGGCTGCGCGCCACCGACAGCATGCCGAGCGTGACCACGAAAGGCGGGAAGCCGAGATAGGCGATGAGCAGGCCGTTGAAGGCGCCGATCGCAAGCGCGGTGGCGATCGAGGCCAGGATGCCCACCTCGATCGAATAGCCGGCATGCATGGTGACGGCGAGCACCATCGAGGATAGGCAAAGCACCGAGCCGACCGAAAGGTCGATGCCGCCGGTAATGATGACGAAGGTCATGCCGAGCGCGACGATGGCGACGAAGGTGATATTGCGCGTGATGTTAAAGATGTTCTTCGACGTGGCGAAGGAATCGGTGGCGACGGACAGGAACAGGCAGGCGAGGATGACCGCGATCACCACCCAGAAAGTCTGGTTGGCAAAGAGCCGCGACAGGAAGGTGTGCTGCTTCTGCGCGATCGTCTGGTCAAGTGTGACTGCCATTATCGACCTTTCCTGAGGCGTGGACGCCCGATCCACGCGACTACGCAACCTGTTCGATGGCGCCGGTGATCAGCCCGGTGACTTCCTCGGGCGAGCTCGAGGCGATTTTCTTGTCGGCCACCTTGCGGCCGCGCCGCATGACGATAACACGGTCGGCGACGTCGAACACGTCGGGCATGCGGTGGCTGATCAGCACCACGGCGATGCCCTGATCACGCAGGTGGCGGATGAGATTGAGCACTTCGGCGACCTGCCTGACCGAAATCGCCGCCGTCGGCTCATCCATCAGCACGATCTTGGCCTGCGACAGCATGGTGCGGGCAATCGCCACCGCCTGGCGCTGGCCACCCGACATCTGCTTGACGAGGTCGCGCGGCCGCGTCTCGGATTTCAGCTCGGCAAAGAGCTGGCCGGCACGCTTGTACATAGCGCCATAGTCGAGAATGCGCAGCGGACCGAAGCCGCGGCGCAGCTCGCGGCCGAGATAGACGTTGGCCGCGGCGGTCAGGTTGTTGCAGAGCGCAAGGTCCTGGTGGACGATCTCGATGCCGTGCTGGCGCGCATCCGCCGGCTTGTGCATGACAAGGTCCTTGCCCTCCAGCCGCATGGTGCCGTGGCTCGGGTGGAAATTGCCAGCTATCATCTTCACCAGCGTCGACTTGCCGGCGCCGTTGTCGCCCATCAGGCCGACGACCTCACCAGCTTCCAGCGAAAACGATACATCGTTGACCGCCTGGATGGCGCCGAAATGCTTCGAGATGTTGGCGAGTTCCAGAACCGACACCAGCCTTAAGCCTCCCCGTTGTTGGCGCAACTGGCCACCGAACCCGGCGGCGCCGCTTGCGTCTTGCCCCGTCCATCTCCTCCCGAACGGTGCGTCCACGCATTTAGGCAAAAGCGGACGGGGGCGTCAATCAATTGTCTGACGATTAATTTCGAGACTCGACGAAAAATCGGTTTTGTAGGACAAATAGCGATTGACGCTGGCGAAAAGCCGATATTAGCTAAGCTTCGGAACAAGACTTTGCCAATCGTCCGTCTATCCGGCGGAGGCAGGCAGATGGTTTGAGGGTAAAGGATTCGGCTGCATCGGTATTCGGGCGGACGGATCGGCAAATGCTTATCAGCCCGGCGCGGGGCGCGAACATCATGAGATGCTCGTCGTGGTTCTTGTGTATCCGGGTTGATCAGTGTGGCGGGCACGCGGTGTCCGTCTGTTTCAAGGGAGGACTGACATGAGGAAAACACTTTTGCTTGCCGCCGTCGCCGCCATGGCGTTGGGCGCCGGGCCGGCTTTGGCCAAGAAACAGCTCGTCATCGTTGTGAAGGGTCTCGACAATCCGTTCTTCGAAGCCATCCATCAGGGCTGCGAGAAGTGGAACAAGGAAAACGCCAGCTCGGAATATGAATGCTTCTACACCGGCCCGGCATCGACTTCCGACGAGGCCGGCGAGGCGCAGATCGTGCAGGATATGCTGAGCAAGCCAGACACGGTGGCGATGGCGATCTCGCCGTCGAACGCACCGCTGATCGCGCAGACGATCAAGAGCGCCAATCCGTCGATCCCGATCATGACGGTCGACGCCGACCTTGCCAAGGAAGACGCCGCCCTTCGCAAGACCTATCTCGGCACCGACAACTACCTGATGGGCAAGAAGATCGGCGAGTACATCAAGAAGGCCAAGCCGAATGGTGGCACGATCTGCACGATCGAGGGCAATCCGGCGGCCGACAACATCCTGCGTCGCGCGCAAGGCATGCGCGATGCGCTGACCGGGAAGGAAGGTCTTGCAGCACTTGCCGGCGAAGGTGGCTGGACCGAAGCTCCCGGCTGCCCGGTGTTCACCAATGACGACGGCGCCAAAGGCGTGCAGGCGATGACCGACATCCTCGCCGCCAACCCGAAGCTCGACGCCTTCGGCATCATGGGTGGCTGGCCGCTGTTCGGCGCGCCGCAGCCTTATCGCGACCTGTTCAAGCCGATGGCCGACAAGATCGCCAAGAACGAGTTCGTCATCGGCGCCGCCGACACGATCGGCGACGAGGTGGCGATCGCCAAGGAAGGCTTGGTGACCGCGCTGGTCGGCCAGCGGCCTTTCGAGATGGGCTACAAGGCGCCGGCAGTGATGCTCGACCTCATCGGTGGCAAGAAGGTCGACGATCCGGTCTTCACCGGCCTCGACGAATGCACCAAGGAAACGGCCGACACCTGCATCCAGAAGTAGGCGCTGGTCGCATCCATAACCAATGCAACAGGGGCGCCGCGAGGCGCCTCTGACTTTTGTGCTCTTGATGAAGGCGCTTTCGTCTCAGATCTTCTGCTTCACGCCGTCCTTCGAAGGCATCAGGTCGACGCCGTTGAGCTTGCCGATATGTGTGGCGAGCATCGGCACATACTGTTCCGCGGGGCCGGTGGCGAAGGCGGTCGCAAAGGAATTCTTGGTCGCGTTGCCCAGAGGGTTGGCGATGCCGGCCGCGCCCGCCATCGATTCCAGATAGGTCAGATCCTTGAAGGCATTGGCGATGGTGAATTTGTGCGCGTCGCGGTCGCCCTCCAGCGTCCAGCGCATGAAGGTCTGGTAGAAGCCGCAATCCATGCGGCCGTTGCGAATGACGCTGTCGAAGCGGGGCGGCGAGATGCCGACCTTCTCGGCCAGCGCCAGCGCCTCGGAATAGATCGCGGCGTAGCCCAGCGAGATGAAGTTGTTGAGCAGCTTCATGCGGTGGCCGTCGCCGGTATCGCCGATATGAACGATGCGGCCGGCCCAGGTCTCGAGCACCGGCTTCAGCCTGGCGAACACGGCGTCCGGCGCGCCGACCATGGCGTCGAGCGTGCCTTCCCAGGCCTCCTTCGGCGTGCGGCTGAGCGGCGCATCGACATAGTCGACGCCGAGCGCCTTGAGTTCGGCGGCCAGGGCCACTGTCGAGACCGGATCGGAGGTCGAGCAATCGACGACGACCGAGCCTTGTTTCAGGCCCTCCTTCAGCCCGTCGGGGCCGCGGATGATCGCCTCCACCTCGCGCGAGCCGGTGACGCAGATGAAGACGATGTCGGAGGCCGCGGCCACCTCCTTGGACGTTGCAACTTCCTTGGCGCCGCGTCCGGCCAAGTCTTCCGCCGGCTTGCGGTTCTTGCGACCGAGGAAGGTCAGCGGATAGCCCTTGTCGACGATGTTCTTGGCGATGCCGTGCCCCATCAGGCCAAGGCCGATGAAGCCGATGTTGTCGCGGGCAGCGGTGGTGCTCATGTCGTCTCTTCCCTGTCTTTCATGGTGATGGGCGGCCCGCGCGGCGGGCGATTGTCGAGAAGGTTTCCGCGGATCGCGGGTGGCGGGCGATCGCGGAATGTCATATTGTCTGACAATACACATAATTACCTAGCATTGTGGAGAGCAAAATGACGAAGCGGATCATGTTCACCGGCGGCAGCGGCAAGGCTGGCCGGCATGTCGTGGAATATCTGGTCGAACATGGCTGCCAGGTGCTCAACATCGACACCAAGCCGCTCGACAATCCGAAGGTGCGCACTTTGATCGCCGACATCACCGACAGCGGCCAGGTTTTCAACGCGCTGTCGAGCTATATGGGCCTGCACGAGTTCGACCCGTCGCTGAGGGCGCAGCCGGTCGACGCCGTGGTGCATTTCGCGGCGATCCCGCGCATCATGATCACGCCGGACAACGAGGTGTTCCGCATCAACGCGATGGGCACCTACAATGTCATCGAGGCGGCGGTGAAGCTCGGCATCCGCAAGGTTATCATCGCTTCCAGCGAGACGACCTACGGTCTTGTCTTCGCCAACGAGCCTCGCAATCCGACGCATTTCCCGCTCGACGAGGATTATGACGTCGACCCGATGGACTCCTATGCGCTGTCGAAGATCGTCAACGAGAAGACCGCGCGGGCTTTCGCGTTGCGCAGCGGCTTCGACATCTATGCGCTGCGCATCGGCAATGTCATCGAGCCGCATGAATATTCGCTATTCCCGAAATGGTTCGCTGATCCCGGTTTCCGCAAGCGCATCGCCTGGAGCTATATCGATGCGCGCGATCTCGGCCAGATCACCTTGCGCGCCATCGAGAAGGACGGCCTGGGCTATCAGGTGTTCAACGCGGCCAACGACGACACCTCGTCGGACCTGCCGACGGCGGAGCTGTTGAAGCGCTTTTATCCGGGCGTGCCGGTCAAGGCCGAGCTTGGCGAATATGAGACGCTGCTTTCGAACCGCAAGGCGCGCGATGTGCTTGGCTTCCGGCCCGAGCACAGCTGGCGCAAATACGTCAAGACGGCGTGAGCCGGCGGCAAATGCCGGTTGATCTGTGCACATCCTCGCGCATTGCGGCAAAGCGGGCTTGCCCTGCTTGACAGCTTCTGAAAACGGGATTTTGTGGAACCATGCGGGACGCTAAGCCGAACAACGAAAAGAGGCCGAAAAAAATGGCAGTGGCGGAGCGTCCGTCCGGCGTTCGCCGGGCCAACGCGTCACGCGTCCCGGGTGCCAGCGTGCATGCTTCGCTTGCGAGCGAAATCGGCCTTCGGATCGTGCGCGGCGACTATCCGCCGGGCACCATCCTGCCCAATGAGGCCAAATGGTCGGAGACCTTCGACGTCAGCCGCTCGGCGGTGCGCGAGGCGATCAAGATGCTGATGGCAAAGAGCCTTCTGGCCTCGCGACCGAAGATCGGCAGCTGGGTCGAACCGAAGGAACGCTGGAATCTTCTCGACCGCGACGTGCTCGCCTGGTACGCGACCTCGCCGGACCGCGAGGTGTTCCTCAAGACCGTGCAGGAGTTCCGCCACATCATCGAGCCGGAGGCGACGGCCTTCGCGGCGATGCGGCGCACCCGCGAGCAGATGGCCGAGATCAGCCAGGCCTGTCGCGAGATGGGCGAGGCGACCAACCTGCAGGAGCGCACGCGGGCCGACACGCGCTTCCACCTTGCCATCCTCAGGGCTTCGGGCAACGACCTCCTGGTGCCGCTGGGCGTCTTGATCGAATCCGCCTTCGACCATCTCTTCACCTATACGACGCGAGAGCTCGACAATCTGCAGCACGCCCAGAAGCTGCATGAGGCGATCGAACGCAGTATCCGCCTGCAAAGGCCGGACGCGGCGCGCAATGCGGTGCGCAAGCTGCTGGCCAATACCGACGAAGTGATCCAGTCGCGTTAGGGTCTTGTACCGGACCAGTTCGCTAGCACAGAAACTTTGACCGCTGCCCGTGCGTGCGTTGGCAGATCCCATGCCTTGGCGATTGGCCAAGACGCCTATCGCGGTCGTCATCCTCGGGTCTGCGCTCCGCTTCGCGTAGCTCCGCCCTAGAATGACGAGGTTGGGGGGCTTCAGCTCATCGCCAGCGTTTGCGCTGAACACCCCAAACGGATGCTGATAGCCTTGCCCGACAAGCCTGCAATCTTTCCAGATCCCTGCGTTGAGGAACTGGTGCTAGCGCTCCCAGCAACCCTCAATCCTGTTTTTCGCGACCGAAGGCGACACGCAGCTCGTCCTTCGCTTTTTCCAGCACCTTCTTGCGCTCGTCAGGCAGATTCTTGCCGGCACGGTTGATGTAGAAATTCAACATCGACATGGCGGATTGGAACGGCTCTGCCTTCCGGCGGTGGCTGTGCTCGGCCGAGCGCTTGAGCGATGCGGCGATCTTCTTCGCGTCATCGGATTCGAAGACGTGCTCCTCGAGATCGAGGGCGTCGCTGTGTTCGGTCACGTCGGCCGACCATTTCTTCTTGGCGGTCATGACAAACTCCTTCCTTCAGAGAAACCCCATGAGGTGAGGCGGGTTCCCGGTTCTGGAGCCACGGATTTGCCGGTCGTGGCGCTGCTCGGCTCAGGAAATGGGCCGATAGTGCGCTCAAACGCGCGATCTCGAAGAAATCGCGAACAGGAGACGCCGTGACAACAATTCCAGGAAACGCGGCAAACAGCGCCGGCATAGACAGCTTCTACGCGTGGACGCGGCTCGGGATCTCCTTGCTGCTGGCGACGATCGGCGGTGTCGGCATGTGGGCCGTAGTCGTGGTCCTGCCCGCCGTGCAGGCCGAGTTCGGCGTCGATCGTGCCGCCGCCTCGATGCCTTACACCGCTACCATGGTCGGCTTCGCCGCCGGCAATGTGCTGGTCGGCCGCGCCATCGACCGTGTCGGTTACTGGATCCCGGCGCTGGGTTCCTCGATGGCCCTGGTTGCAGGCTTCGCACTGGCGTCGCTCTCCACTTCGATCCTGCAATTCACGCTCGCCCAAGGCTTGCTCATCGGGGTGGGGACATCGGCGATTTTCGGACCGCTGATCGCCGATATCTCGCACTGGTTCAACCGCCGGCGCGGCGTTGCCGTGGCTACGGCGGCGGCGGGCAGCTATCTCGCCGGAACGGTCTGGCCAGCAATCATACCGCCGCTGATGAAGGCGGAGGGTTGGCGCTTCACCTATGTGGCTATCGGCATCGCTTGCCTGGTGACTATGGCGCCGCTGGTCATAATGCTGCGACGTCGCGCCCCGGTGGTCGTCGCAGGCTCGCCAGGCGCACGCCCGGTCCAGCCGATCTCATTGTCGCCGGCCGCCCTTCAGGCGCTGCTCGTCATAGCCGGTCTTGGCTGTTGCGTGGCGATGTCGATGCCGCAGGTGCATATCGTCGCCTATTGCATGGACCTCGGCTATGGCGTCGCCCACGGCGCCGATATGCTGTCGATCATGATGGCCGCCGGAGTCGTCAGCCGCCTTGTTTCCGGCTTCGTCGCCGACCGTATCGGCGGGGTGAAGACCTTGCTGATCGGTTCGGTGCTGCAGTGCCTGTCGCTGTTCTTCTACATTCCCTTCGACGGTCTTGCCTCGCTCTATGTCGTCTCGCTGGTGTTCGGCCTGTCGCAAGGCGGCATCGTGCCCTGCTATGCGATCATCGTGCGCGAGTACATGCCCGCCAAGGAGGCCGGCCAGCGTGTTGGCATCGTCATCATGGCGACGATTTTCGGCATGGCTATCGGCGGCTGGATGTCGGGCTGGATCTACGATCTCACCGGATCTTACGCGGCCGCGTTCCTCAACGGAATTGGGTGGAACCTGCTCAACATCCTGATGATGGTCGTGGTGTTCTGGAGGGCAAGGCGCAGCGGCGTCGTCATGG
Source organism: Mesorhizobium sp. CA16 (assembly GCF_020165175.1). Classification (NCBI taxonomy): domain Bacteria; kingdom Pseudomonadati; phylum Pseudomonadota; class Alphaproteobacteria; order Hyphomicrobiales; family Phyllobacteriaceae; genus Mesorhizobium; species Mesorhizobium sp. CA16. The sequence goes on along the minus strand of NZ_JAIUHP010000007.1, from coordinate 148,799 downwards.
CCTGACGGCTCGCGCCGGCGCTTCTCCTGAAATGCCCTCAGCTTGACAACAAATCGCGGCTGCGCGACGCCAAGGGCAGGGAATGTGGTACAGGCCTGCTAGATGGCGACACCAGGGTCAATGGCATTGCAAGCGCGCAGCAGGCGGGATTTGACGCACGAGGCTCGCCCTTGACCAAGCCGCGCTCCCGCCGTGGCGGCGGCCGTCCGACCATTGCCGACGTGGCGCGCAAGGCCGGTGTCGGCGCGATCACCGTGTCGCGGGCCTTGCGTGAGCCCGGGCGGGTGTCGGAAGACCTTCGACGGCAGATACAGGCCGCGGTCGACGAGCTCGGCTACGTTCCCGACCCGAACGCCCGCGCGCTTGCCTCGGCGCGCGCCGAGGTGTTCGGCGTGCTGGTGCCTTCGCTGACCAACAACGTCTTCGCCGAGGTGGTGCGCGGCATCTATGACAGTCTTTCCGACAGTCCGTTCCGCATCCAGATCGGCAACACCCATTATTCAGGCCTGGAGGAAGAGCGGCTGCTGCAGGTCTTCGGATCGCAACGCCCGGCGGCGCTGATCGTGGCCGGCATAGACCAGACGCCCAGCGCGCGACGACTGCTGGAGAATGCCGGCTGCCCGGTGGTGCAAGTGATGGAGACCGGGCCGGACCCGGTCGACATGATGGTCGGCTTCTCGCATTCCGACGGCGGCAGGACCGCCGCCGAACACCTGCTGCAAGCCGGATACCGCAAGATCGGCTTCATCGGCGCGCGGATGGATCCGCGTTCGCAGCGGCGCCTTGCCGGCTACCGCGCCGCGATGGAGGCCGCCGGCCTGTTCGATGCGCGGCTGGTCACCACAACGCCGGTGCCGTCAAGCGTGACGCTCGGGCGCGAGTTGTTCCGCGAGGCGCTGGCCAAGATGCCGACGCTGGACGGCGTGTTCTGCAACAATGACGATATCGCGCTTGGCGTTCTGTTCGAATGCCATCGCGCATCGATCGACGTGCCGAAGCAGATCGGCATTGTCGGTTTCAACGATCTCGACATGATGCAGGTGTCGTTTCCTTCAATCACAAGCGTTCGCACGCATCGCTATGAAATCGGCACCCGTGCCGTCGCCATGGCGCTGTCGGCGATCGCCGGAAACCGGCCGGAACAGCGGATCGTCGATCTCGGTTTCGAGCTGATGCGGCGCGAGAGCACCGGGCGCTGACGCGGTACTGTTGGTTCCTTAAGATGATCCTTTACAGCCTGAGATGGTAGCGCTACCATTTGCATGCCGGTAAAGGCTCGGCGAGGCGGGAAGGCTGTTTATTATACATAAGCAACAGCTCGTACTTGTTTATTATGTATAATATGATAGTTTTCTAAATTGCCAGAGAGCTGAGGGGGACGAGGAGGATCAGGGCGGCGCGGCCGTCCTGTGTGGGTGTCGGGTTGGCCGGAGGACGCCGACCGGTATCGCCAAGATTCATAACAAGCGGAACTGCAACTGGGAGGAATATCGATGATCAAGTCACTCGTTGGCGGCGTCATTGCCGCCACCGCATTCGTCATGCTGAGTTCGTCGGCGATCGCCGGACCCGAGGTCGTCAAGGGGCCCGCGGCCGAGCCGGACTGCTTCGCGCCGTGGTCGGCCGACACGCAGTTTTTCAAGTATCCGAAGAAGGACGGTCCCTACCGCATCGCGCTTGCCAACGGCTACATCGCCAACACCTGGCGCATCCAGATGATCCAGACGGCCAAGGCCTATGCGGCGCAGCCGGATGTCGCCAAGAAGCTCAAGGAATTCAAGGTCGTGTCGACCGGCGAGGATGTGCCGGCGCAGATCTCGGCGATCAACAACTTCATCGATTCCGGCTTTGACGCGATCGTCGTCAACGCGCAGAACCCGACCGCATTCGGGCCGGTCATCAAGCGCGCCAAGGAAGCCGGTGTCGTGCTTGTCGCCTTCGACAACATCCTCGACACCAAGGACGCGATCAACGTCAATGTCGATCAGAAGGGCCTCGGCGAGCTCTGGGGCAAGTGGCTGGTCGCGCATGTGCCGAACGGCGGCAAGGTGCTCGAGGTGCGCGGCGTTGCCGGCACTTCGGTCGACACCGACCGCCACAATGGCATCCATGAGGTGCTCGACGGTTCCGGCAAGAAGTGGGCCGTCACCGAGGTGGTCGGCAAGTGGGATGACGGCGTGGCGCAAAAGGCGACGGCCGACGCGATCGCCACCAGCGGCCCGTTCGACGGCATCACCGGGCAGGGCGGCGACACCGGCATCGTGCAGGCGATGATCGACGCCAAGCATCCGTTCGTGCCGTTCGGCGGCGAGACGGAAAACGGCTTCCGCAAATTCTGCGCCGCGCATGCGGCCGACGGGCTGAAATGCTCGTCCGCCGGTACCGGTCCGGCCCAGGTGGCGGTTGCCATCAAGACGGCGATTGCCGCGCTCGAAGGCAATGTCGTGCCGCAATCGGTCAAGCTGCCCTTGGCTATCGTCGAGGATCCGAACTTCAAGGCAGGTCAGGATTTCTTCCCCGACCAGTCCGACAATTTCTTCGTCGGCAATTCCTTCCCGACCTGCGGCATCAATTTCACCGCGCAGGAAATCATGGGCCAGACCAAGGAAAACAAATAGTCTGACTGGACAGTGCCGCGGCGAGCCCGCGGCACTGTCTCCCCAATCAAAACCGGCCGGGGAGGGCTGATGGACGGCACGGCTCCGCTCTTCCGCATGGAAGGCATATCCAAGCGCTATGGCGGCGTTCGGGCCTTGGAAAAGGCCGAGCTGACGGTCACCGCCGGCAGCATCCACGCCATCCTCGGCGAGAACGGCGCCGGCAAATCGACGCTGATCAAGGTCATGGCGGGCGTCGTGGCGCCGGATGAAGGGCGCATGACACTGGACGGAAGCGAGGTCACCTTCGCTTCGCCTGCCGCCGCCAACCACGCCGGCATCGTCTGCATCTTCCAGGAGCTGTCGCTGATTCCGGAACTCAGCGTCGCCGACAACATCGTCATTTCCAATCCACCCAAGCGTTTCGGCATGATCGACCGCAAGGCGCAGCGGAAGATCGCTGAGGAAGCGCTGGCACGCGCCGGCGCTTCCGACATTCATCCCCGCGCGCTGGTCAAGGACCTGCCGCTGTCGCGCCGGCAGATGGTGGAGATCGCCAAGGCGCTGGCTCGGAAGCCGCGCATCCTGATCCTCGACGAGGCGACCTCGGCGCTGACGGCGGCGGACGTCGCCAAGGTCTTCGAGGTGTTGAAACGGCTGCGCTCGGAAGGGTTGGCGCTGCTCTACATCTCGCATCGCATGAACGAGATCGCTGAACTCGCCGACCATTGCACGGTGTTCCGCAACGGCCGCAACGTCGCCAGCTACCCGGCCGGCTCGAAGAGCGACAATGAGGTGGTCGAGCTGATGATCGGCCGCGAATACAGCCATATCTTCCCACCGAAACCCGCTTCCGCCCCGGCCGCTGCGACGGTGGTCGAAGCGCGTAATCTCTCCTGGGCCGACCGGCTGGACAATATCTCGCTGAGCGTCAGGGCAGGGGAGGTTGTGGGCCTGGGCGGTCTCGACGGGCAGGGTCAGCGCGAATTGCTGCTTGCCTTCTTCGGCGTGCTGCGCGGCCTGCGCGGCGAGGTGCTGATCGACGGCAAGCCGGTTTCGATCGCCAGCCCGACCGCGGCCAGCCACGGCCGCATCGGCATGGCGCTGATCCCCGAGGATCGCAAGACTGAAGGACTGATGTTGCCGATGACGGTGCGCGAGAACCTGTCGTTTGCAGCACTCGACCGGTTGTCCAAGGCCGGCATCATCGACCGCGCCGCCGAACAGCGCCTGATCGACGACATGGTCGGGCTGCTGGCGATCAAGACGGCGGGCTTGGACATTCCGGTCGGCGCGCTTTCCGGCGGCAACCAGCAGAAGGTGGTGATCGCCAAATGGCTGATGCGGCAGCCGCGCATCATCCTGCTCAACGATCCGACGCGCGGCATCGATGTCGGCACCAAGCAGGAGCTCTACCAACTGATGCGCAAGCTCGCCGATGCGGGTGCTGCGATCCTGTTCTATTCGACGGACTATGACGAGCTGATCGGCTGCTGCGACCGCGTGCTCGTGCTCTATGACGGCGCGGTCAAGCGCGAGCTGGTCGGCGCGGGGCTCACCGAGCACGCGCTTATCGCCAGCGCGCTCAACATCCACGGCGATGACGTCCGCATCGGGCAGGGAGAGCGCGCGTGAAGGATTGGCGCTACCGGCTGGCCGAACAACGCGGAACGCTTTTGGCCTTCGGCATCTTCATCGTCATGTTCGCAATTTACAGCGCGAACCATCCGGCCGGCTTCACCGCCAATGTCGTGCAGACGGCCGCCAACAAGGGCGTGCTGCTCGCCTTCGTCGCGATGGCGCAGACATTGGTGGTGATCACCGCCGGCATCGATCTGTCGGTCGGCATGATCTTCACGCTGACCAACTGCATGGCTTCATGGCTGGTGGTCGGCACCGGCCTGGAAACGGCGTTCGGCGTGCTGGCGGTGCTGGGCACCGGGCTCATCTGCGGGGCGATCAACGGTGCCATCGTCATCTACGGGCGGCTGCAGCCGATCGTCGCCACCATCGCCACGGGCGCCGTCTATTTCGGCCTGGCCTTGCTTTTGCGCCCCGTTCCCGGTGGTTCGGTCAACGAGGACCTTGCCGATTTCCTGACCGGGCGTTTCTTCGGCATCGTGCCTGCGAGCCTCGCGGCGCTGCTCGTCATCGTGCTTGTCGTCTGGGTGCCGTTCAGTCGCTCCGAACTTGGGCGCGCCGCTTATGCCGCGGGCTCGTCGGAGACGGCGGCCTACATGTCCGGGGTGCCGATCCGCAGAGGCAAGTTGCTGGCTTATACGCTTGCCGGCCTGCTTGCGGCGATCGGCGGACTGTTCCTGACCTTCTTCACCTATACGGGCGAGGCGGCCTATGCCAGCGGCAATGCCTATACGCTGTTTTCGATCGCCGCCGTCGTGCTCGGCGGCGTGTCGCTGTTCGGCGGCAAGGGCAGCGCCATCGGCGCGATCTTCGGCGCGCTTGCCTTTCGCACCATCGGCGACCTCTTGTTCGTCTTCGATTTCGATCCGCTCTGGCAGCCGCTGTTCCAGGGCGTTATCCTGTTGATCGCGGTCAGCCTTGGCGCCTTCGCGCTGTTTCGGGTACGCAACCGGCTGGAGTGGTTCCTGTGAGCGAAACGACGCATGGCGGCATCATGGGCGGCATCGCCGGCCGCATGCCCAAATTCATCCGGCGCGCCGACCCGGCGGTGCTGACGGCCTTTGCCTGCATCGTGGTCCTGCTCCTGCTCGGCAGCCTCTATTCGCGCAACTTCCTATCGCCGGAATATCTCCTGCAGCAGTTGAAGGTCGCGTCTTTCCTCGGCGTCATCGCCACCGGCATGATGCTGGTCATCCTGCTTGGCCAGATCGACCTTTCCGTGCCATGGGCCGTGGCCGCCGGCGCCATGATGGCCTGCGCGGCCGCGGCCTACGGGCCAATCGGCGTTGCTCTCGCCATCCCCTTCGGCGTCCTGTGCGGCGTGGCGATAGGCATCGTCAACGGCATCGGTGTCGCCTATCTGCGCATCCCCTCGATGATCATTACTTTAGCCACCAATGCCGTGGCGCAAGGGCTGATGGTGGTCTACACAGGCGGCTTCTCGCCACAGGATTCGGCGACCGCGGCGATGCGCTACCTGGCAACCGGTTTCACCATCCCGGGCGTTCCCAATGCCGTCATCATCTGGGTGCTGATCGGCGCCGCGATGGTCTTCGCGCTGACCCGCACAAGCTTCGGCCGCGCCGTTTACGGCATCGGCAACCGTGAGCGCGCCGCCTACCTGTCCGGCATCGATACGCGTCGCATCGTCATGATCGCCTTCGCCGTCTCCGGCGGGCTGTCGGCCTTTGGCGGCGTGCTTCTGGCGGGCTATGCATCCAAGGCGGCGCAGTCCATGGGCGATGCCTATCTCCTGCCGTCGATCGCTGCGGTTGTCCTGGGCGGCACATCGATCCTGGGCGGGCGCGGCTCCTATCTGGGCACGGTGGCCGGCGTGATCCTGATCACGCTCCTGCAATCCATCCTCTCGGTCATGCAGATGCCCGAGGCCGGACGGCAGATCATCTATGGCGTCGTCATCGTCGCCATGCTCCTGCTCTACGGGCGCGCGCCGGCAAGCCGCTGACCGTGGACGGGGCGCACGCAAGACCGCAGATCCCGGAGCCTGGCATGAACGATCTTCGGACGGCGCCCGCCATCGTCGTCATGGGCGTTGCCGGCTGCGGCAAGACCGCCGTCGGCGAGGCGCTCGCCGAGGCGCTAGGCGCCGACTTCATCGAAGGAGACCTGCTGCATCCGCCGGAGAACGTGGCGCGCATGGCGCGCGGCGAGCCGCTGACCGATGCGTTGCGCGCGGGCTGGCTCGACGCCATAGGCGAGCGTATCGCGACCTCGGTTGCCCATGGGCGGAAACCAGTGGCGGCGTGCTCGGCGCTGAAGCGAAGCTATCGTGACCGGCTGAGCCGCTTCTGCCCCGGTATGGTCTTCCTCTATCTCAGGATCGATCGGGAGACCGCTTGGCGACGGGTCGCCGATCGCAAGGGCCATTTCATGCCCGCCAGCCTGGTCGACAGCCAGTTCGCCACGCTGGAGGAGCCCGCGGCGGACGAACGGGCCGTGACGGTCGACGGAACGCGAAGTGTTGCAGGGATCCTGCAGGAGATCGTCCGCTAGACCAGTTGGTAATCAGGCTTCGTCGTTGCCGATCGCGGCTTCGGCTGGCTGCTCTGTCAGCCGCACGGCGCTCGACCAGGCCATCATCTGCTCAGGACAGAGTTTGAGCGTCTCCAGCATCCGGTCGCGCTTCGACAGGATAAATCCCGCCTGAACGACGAGGTTCTTCCCTGTCATGTCCTTGGCAGGCGATGCTGGCGCCTCTGGCGTCGCTCTCAGTTCTTTGACGATCGCCCTATATTCGCGAAAGGGCGCCGTCTCGATGGTCGCCATATGAAACAGCGCAGCGCCGGCGCGCGCGGCGAAGTTTGCCGGGGCCGAGGCGAGGTGGGTCCAGCCGCGCTCGCCCATGGCGGCCTCGGTGAAGGCGGAGCCGGCATAGACGGTGTTGGTCATCAGCACCACGCCGTTTGCTTTCAGCACCTTCTGGATACGCGTGGTGACCTGATAGGCGTCGGTGCGCTCAAAGACGATCCGGCTTTTCAGGAACCGGTTCTCGAGCCTGACCAGCGGCGGGTTGATCACGCGCAGGCCGAACTTGCTCGGCGAGAAGCCGTGGTAGCGCGCGCTCACCTGATGGGCATCGACGCCGGCCTCATGCAGGGCGCGCTTGCCCATGATCGTCTGCGCCGTGAACTGGTCGCACCACACGATGGCGCCGCGCCCATTGCGCAGGGCTTGTTGCAGAGCCTCGAGGCCTTCGAGCCGGATCGCCGGCGACCAGCGCCAGCCGGCGACGAGATGCGCCGCAAGCGTCAGCCGCCGGCGGTGAACGGCGGCGAGTTGCGCCTCGAACATGCTTTTCGTGTCGACGGTATTGCCGAGCACGGCCTTCACCGCGACGTCGTAACGGGCAAACTCCTTGCGGAAGTGGCGCTTGCGCCTGAGCCTGGACACCCAGCCGCAGATCGAGCTCCACCAGGAGACCGGCAGCATCGCCGCGACGCCGAGATAGAAACAGGACAACAGGCTCTCGCGCGGATCCCGATTGGTGAAGCGACGCAATTTGCCGGGGCGCACCACCTTGCGGCTGAAGAAGCGAACGGACTCGCCGCGCACCGGCACATCGGCCGTGATCTCGGTATGATAGATGTCGTTCGACGATGATTGCCGGCTGGCCTTACGGGAATTGCCAAGCCAAGGCAGCCTCATGCGTCAGAGCCCCGTTTCATCCTCCAGCCGCTTTACTGCGTGGAAAGCAGACAAGCAACCGACGGGACTGCCGTCAGGGCCGGGTCGCTTCAAATCTGAGAGGTGAGCTCCGCCGGGAAATCGTCGTTGTCGGCGTCGCGCATAGCGGCGAGGCTGCGGTTGTCGAGCACCTCGGCGATCGCCTGGCGCACTTCCAGCATCATATGGCGGACCTGGCAGGTGGCCTCGTCGCAGTCCTCGCAGCGCTGGTATTGCGTGCGGCTGGCGCAAGGGATCGGCGCCAGCGGCCCGTCGAGCACGCGCACGACATGGCCGATCTTGATCTCGGAAGCGGGACGGGCAAGGCGGTAACCGCCTTCCTTGCCCTTGCGGCTCTGGACGAAACCGGCATTGCGCAATTCGCCCAGGATCGCATCCAGGAATTTCTTCGGGATGTTGTTGGCGACGGCGATGTCGTTGACGAATGCAAGCTGGCCAGCCGGCAGGCCGGAAAGATGCACGAGGGCCTTGAGGCCGTATTTGCCTTTTTTGGTCAGCATGCCCGATTCAGTTCATCAACCCCAATGCGCCTGCATCTGGCGGTTGTTTGTGTGCAAATCATGACAGTTTGACCGCCTGACGCCGCCTGGCCCAATAATTCGCACCACAGCTTAGGCACAAACGCGTTGATTCTTCGTAACGTTTTTCACATTGGGGGTTGGGATTTCCCCGCGAACTCATGCAGCCCCGCTTACATGAAGAAAGCCGGCAAAGCCGGCTTTCTTGCTCTTTCTGATTGCGGAGCTTTTCAACGGCTGCCGTAGGCCTGATCGAGCAGCCCGCCGGCGGCGAAATGCTCCTTCTGCACCTTGTCCCAGCCGCCAAAGACGTCCTCCACGGTCAGCAACCGGACATCCGGGAAATCCGCCTTGTGCTTGGCGGAGACCGTCGCGTCGCGGACCCGCAGGCCGTTCCCGGCGGCGATCTCCTGGCCCTCGGGCGTATAGAGGAAGTCGAGATAGGTCTTGGCGAGATCGCGGCTGCCATGCTCGTCGGCAACCTTGTCGACGACCGCTACGGGGAACTCGGCCAGCAGGCTGACCGAAGGCGTGACCTGCTCGAACTTGTCGTCGCCATACTCCTTGCGAATACCGCGCGTCTCCGACTCGAAAGTGATCAGCACGTCGCCGATTTCGCGCTGAACGAAAGTTGTGGTGGCGGCGCGGCCGCCGGTGTCGAAGATCGGCACGTTGCTGAAGAGCTTGGTGATGAACTCCTTCACCTTGGCGTCGTCGCCCTTGAAGGCTTCCTTGGCGTAGGCGGTGGCGGCGAGATAGGTGTAGCGCGCATTGCCTGATGTCTTCGGGTTCGGGAAGATCACCTGCACGTCGTCGCGCACCAGATCGTTCCAGTCCTTGATATGCTTGGGATTGCCGGCGCGCACCAGGAAGGACGGCAGCGAATAGAAGGGCGAGGCGTTGTCCGGGAAATCCTTCTGCCAGTCGGCCGAGACGAGGCCCTTCTTGACCAGGAAGTCGACATCGGTGACCTGGTTGAAGGTGACGACATCGGCGCCAAGGCCTTCGGCGATCGCGCGCGCCTGCGCCGAGGTGCCGGCGTGCGATTGGTCGATCGCGATGCCGGGGTGCTTGGCGATGAAGGCCTTGTTGATGTCGGCGAACAACTCGCGGCCGACATCATAGGATGCATTCAAAAGCTTGTCGGCCGACCAGGCTTGGGAGGATGCGAGGACGAGACCGGCAACAGCCGCGATGCCGAGCAACAGACGCTTCATGAAAACGGGCTCCTTGGAAATAAGATCGAAGCTAAGGCGCTACCCTAGTCGTGAAAGCCTGGTGCGAGGAGGCACGGGCTCCGGAAGGCGTGCGATGCTCTGGAAAATATATCGCCAAAACAATCCTTTTCTAGGATCTTCTTCCAAGCAAATTCGTAGATGGCGCCAGGCTCGGGCGCTGGCGTCGGGGTGAAAGTCAGCTCAGGAAGCCGGAAAAAGCTTCCAGCGTCGCGGCCTGAAAGCCACCCGGCTCTTCTGCGCCGCGGGATGGTCGACCGGCAGCTCGATCTCGACGCGCTGGCGCTCACCACCGATCTCGAGCTCGACGCGCCTGGTGCCGGCGACGCGGCGGCTGGCGGCAACCGTGCCGGCGATGCAGCCGCTGCAGCCGTCGACCAGGTCGACGTCATGCGGACGGAAGTGGAGGACTGCCTCGCCGGACGGCGCGTGCGGCGCCGAGAGCCCGATCGGCCGGTCGGCGATCCACACCTCGCCGTTCTCGACCTTGACCGGCAGCGAGCTCGACTCGCCGATGAAGGAGTAGACGAAGGGCGAGTTCGGTGTGTCGTAGATATCGTCGGCGGTGCCGACCTGCTCGATGCGGCCCTGGCTCATGACCACGACGCGGTCGGCGAGCTCCAGCGCTTCTTCCTGGTCATGCGTGACGAAGACGGTCGTGTGGCCGGTGCGGTCGTGGATCTCGCGCAGCCAGCGGCGCAGCTCGCGGCGAACCTGCGCGTCGAGCGCGCCGAACGGTTCGTCGAGCAGAAGCACCTTGGGCTCGATCGCCATGGCGCGGGCGAGCGCGACGCGCTGGCGCTGGCCGCCTGAAAGCTGAGCGGGGTAGCGTTTCTCCAGTCCCGACAGCTGGACGAGATCGAGCAGTTCCAGGGCCCGGCGGCGGATTTCCTGCCCCGACGGCCTTGCGGCGCCGTGCCGGACCTTCAGGCCGAAGCCGATGTTGTCGGCAACCGTCATGTGGCGGAACAGCGCGTAATGCTGGAAGACGAAGCCGACATTGCGCTCCTGGATCGACTTCTGCGAGGCGTCCTCGTCGCCGAAGAAGATCGCGCCCTTGGTCGGCCGTTCCAGGCCGGCGATGAGCCGAAGCAGAGTCGTCTTGCCGGAGCCGGACGGCCCGAGCAGCGCGATGAGCTCGCCAGACCTGATGTCGAGCGATACGTCGTGGAGCGCTGGAAACCGCTCGAACTCCTTGCGCACGTTGACGACGCGAACTTCCATGCAAATCCCTCGGTTCGTTGATGCTGTCGGTGTTCCCAAACTGCCAGGCACTCTCGGGCGACAGGTAGTGTTCAGTGTCCGCGTGTCGCGGCAAGCTCGGCGCCGTAGCGCATCTCCAAAAGCGTTTTCAAGACCAGCGTCACCAGCGCCAGGCCGGCCAGCAGCGAAGCGACGGCAAAGGCCCCGACGGCGTTGTATTCGTTATAAAGGATCTCGACATGCAGCGGCATGGTGTTGGTGAGGCCGCGTATGTGGCCCGAAACCACTGAGACCGCGCCGAACTCGCCCATAGCGCGCGCATTGCACAGAAGCACGCCATAGAGCAGTCCCCATTTGACGTTGGGCAGCGTCACATACCAGAAGGCCTGCCAGCCGCTGGCGCCCAGCGAAAGCGCCGCCTCCTCGTCGCCATTGCCCTGTTCCTGCATCAGCGGGATGAGCTCGCGGGCGACGAAGGGGAAGGTGACGAAGATGGTGGCCAGCACGATGCCGGGCACGGCGAAGAGGATGACGATGCCATGCGCCTTCAACCAGGCGCCGAGCAGCCCCTGCGCGCCGAAGAGCAGCACATAGACCAGGCCGGAGATGACCGGCGAGACCGAGAAGGGCAGGTCGATCAGCGTGGTCAGGAACGCCTTGCCCTTGAATTCGAACTTGGCGATGGCCCAGGCGGCAGAGATGCCGAAGACGACGTTGAGCGGCACCGAGATCGCCGCCACAAGCAATGTCAGACGGATGGCGGAGCGCGTATCGGGGCTGGAAAGGGCTTCCGTGTAGGCGCCGATGCCTTTGGCAAGCGCCTCATGAAAGACGACGATCAGCGGCAAAAGCAGGAAGACTGCAAGGAAGGCGAAGGCGATGGCCATCAGCACGGCCTTGACGGGCCGGCTTTCGGTCACCGCGGCCGACTGGCTCTCGTGATGCGGCTCGTAGGATTTGATCTCGGGATCAGCCATAGCGCTTGCGGCTCCATGTCTGGACGAGATTGACCACCAAAAGCATCACGAAGGACAGGGCCAGCATGATCGCGGCGATCGCGGTCGCCGCCTCGTAATTGTATTCCTCGAGCCTGATCACGATGAGAAGCGGCGCGATCTCGGACTTGAAGGGCAGGTTGCCGGCGATGAAGATGACCGAGCCGTATTCGCCGACGCCGCGCGCGAAGGCGAGCGAAAAGCCGGTGATGATCGCCGGCGCCAGGCCTGGGAAAAGCACCCGGGTGATGATCTGGAAACGGCTGGCGCCGAGCGTGGCGGCTGCTTCCTCGACCTCCTTGTCGATCTCTTCCATGATCGGCTGGACGGTGCGCACGACGAAGGGCAGGCCGATAAACACCAGCGCGACGACGATGCCGAGCGGCGTGTAGGCGACCTTGATGCCGAGCGGCATCAAAAGCTGGCCGATCCAGCCGTTCGGTGCATAGAGCGTGGTGAGCGCGATGCCGGCGACGGCCGTTGGCAGGGCGAAGGGCAGGTCGACCATCGCGTCGGCGATGCGGCGTCCAGGGAAGCGGTAGCGGACCAGCACCCAGGCGACGATGGTGCCGAACACGACGTTGACGACAGCCGCCAGGAAGGCGGTGCCGAAGCTTATCTTCAGCGCGTTGAGGGTGCGTCGGTCGACGGCGATCGCCCAGAAATCGGCCCAGCCGAGCGCTGCCGAGCGCCAGACCAGCCCCGAAAGCGGGATGAGGATGATGAGCGTGAGGTAGGCAAGCGAGAAGCCGAGCGTCAGTCCGAAACCCGGAATGACACTCGGCTGCTTGAATCGCCACCCCGCCTTGGCGGGTGCTGTGGTCATGCTGTCCTGGATCGTCCTTTTATTCAAACCGGAATGGCTCCGCGCAGTAGCATTCGGCCGGGACGCCCGTGAGGCTCCGGCCGTCTGTCCTCACTGCGCCGGTTTGTAGATCTGGTCGAATATACCACCGTCGCCGAAATGGTAAGGCTGCGCTTTCTTCCAACCGCCGAATTGCGGGTCGTCGATGGTGACCAGCTTGATTGCCGGCAGCTTGGCAAGGTCCTCGGCCGGCACCAGGTCGGGCTTGGCCGGGCGATAGTGGTTCTTGGCGATAACGGTCTGCGCTTCCTTGGAATAGAGCCAGCCCAGATAGGCCTCCGCGACCTTGCGCGTGCCCTTGGCGTCGACATTGGCGTCGACGACCGCGACCGGCGGCTCGGCCAGGATCGAGGTCGGCGGGTAGACGATGTCGAAATTGTCGGCGCCGAATTCGTCGAGCGCGAGATAGGCTTCATTCTCCCAGGCGATCAGCACGTCGCCCAGGCCCTTCTGCGCGAAGGTCACCGTCGAGCCACGCGCGCCGGTATCGAGGACCGGGACGTTCGCATAGAGCTTGCCGACGAACTCCTTGGTCTTGGCTTCATCGTTGCCGTCATTGGCGTTTGCGTAGGCCCAGGCGGCAAGATAGTTCCAGCGGGCGCCGCCGGACGTCTTCGGGTTCGGCGTGATCACCTGGACGCCGTCCTTCACCAGATCGCTCCAGTCGTGGATGCCCTTGGGATTGCCCTTGCGCACCAGGAAGATGATGGTCGAGGTGTAAGGTGCCGAGTTGTTCTCGAACTTCGTGCGCCAGTCCGGGTTGATCTTCTTCGTCTTCGAGGCGATGGCGTTGATGTCGCCTTCGAGCGCCAGCGTGACGACGTCGGCGTCGAGGCCGTCGATCACCGCCCGGGCCTGCGCGCCGGAACCGCCATGCGACTGCTGGATGGTGACGGTTTCGCCGGTCTCAGCCTTCCAGTGCGCGGCGAACGCCTCGTCATAGGCTTTATAGAGCTCACGTGTCGGGTCATAGGACACATTCAGAATGGTCGTGTCGGCAAACGCGAAACCGAGCGTGCCGAACTGGACAGACGCGGCGACCAGCGCGCCGAGCAGTTTCCTGAAATGAGGTTTGGTCATTCCGGCCTCCGTTGAACGCACGAACTCTACCGAGTTTATAGAATTTAGATGCATTAAATGTTGCCTTTTTCATCTCCTCGAAGCAATTTTTCGCCGAGCTTAGGCCGGTTGAGGAAATAACTTCCTCAGCCAGCGGCCGCAGGGCTTCATCCGCCGGCCCTAATTAGAAGCGGTCAGGGTGATGACAACCCCAGGGCGCCTCAATTGGCGTTAACCGGGAAATCGAAGCGCTGTTTTGGGAAAGGCTCTTTGGCCAGGGTGAAGTGCCACCATTCGCGCGCATAGTTGCGAAAGCCGGCGGCGCGCATTGCGATCAGCAGCGTCTTGCGGTTTGCGGTGGCTTCGGCGTCGATCAAGGCGCTGGCGGTTTCGCTCTTTGGGTCAAAGCAGTCGAAACCGGTGCCGAAGTCGAGCGTGTCGCCGTCCGGCGCACCGCAGGCCGGATGAACCGCGCTTTTATTGCCGGGCTCGGCGATGGCAAGGTCCACCGTCGAACCTCGAGAATGGCTGGAGAACTCGCCGATATAGCCTTTGGCGATGAGATCGCCACGCTCGGCGGTCGGATACCATTGCGGGTCAGGCCGGCCGCCTTCTCTTGTCCACCTGCCCATATCGGCAACCGCTCGCGCGGGGCGGTAGCAGTCGAAGACGACCAGCGTCAGGCCTCTGGCGGTCATGGCTTTCTGGACGCTGGAGAGCGCCTTCGCGGCCTGCGCGGTCAGGATGCAGACCGGCGCCTCATAGCCATCGGCTTTGCGGTGCAGGAAGTTTTCCAGGCCGGCGTAGCGGATTTCCTGGCGAATGGTCGGGTCGATGTCGGCCAGCCTGACGAAGCCGGCGGGGAGGGGATCGGCGGCAGCGGGGGAGGTTGCTGGAAGGAGAGCCAGCATTGCGAGGAATGCAGCCGCTGACTGCGAACGTCGGTGCGAGGCACCCCCCTCTGGCCTGCCGGCCATCTCCCCCGCAAGGGGGGAGATTATTGGCTTCGCTGCCTTCGCTATCCTCCGACGTTGGAAAGATGGGCGCAGCGCTGAAACTGCCAATCTCCCCCCTTGCGGGGGAGATGCCCGGTAGGGCAGAGGGGGGTGCCTCGCGCCGTACATTAGGCAAAAAAGCGCAATCCCCTGAATCGTTTGCCGCATCCTATTCAACGAAAACCTTCACGCTTGCCGCTCGGCCCACAGCGTCGATCACCGTCAGCGTCGAATAGCCGGTGCCGTCGGGTTGCCAGGTCGCGGTGCGGCGGCGGTCGATGCCGGCGAGTGGCTTGCCGTTGGCGAGCCAGCGGAACGGCGCCCGGCCGCCCTGTAGCTTCAGCACCAGCGGTGTGGCATCGGCCGAATTGGTGCCGAGGTCGACGCGGGCGCCGTTGGGCGGGAAGATGATGGTCGGCGCCGGCTCGGTGGCGGTGGCCTGCACCAGACCGTCGGCGCCGGCGCCGAAGCGGGCGAGCGTCACCGGCAATTCCTCGCGCTTGGGGTTGAAGACGCCCGGCGGCCGGCCGGGCAGCGGCACGCCGGCAAGGCCGGAACGGACGAAGCCTTCGAACAGGATGGGTGCTGCCGAGACATAGCCCGACAGGCCAGGGACAGGGCTGGCATCGGCGCGGCCGACCCACACACCCAGCACGTAGCGGCCGTCGAAGCCGACGGACCAGGCATCGCGATAGCCGTAAGAGGTGCCGGTCTTGTAGGCGATGCCGCGCTGCATGGCGCCTTCCGGCGGCTTCACGCCGGACAGGATGTCGTTGATCTGCCAGGCCGCCTGGTCTTCGAGGATGGTGGCGGTGGTGCGCTCGGCGTCGGCCGGCTCGGTGCCGTCACGCAGCGTATGCATCTTGCCGCCATTGGCCAGCCCCGTATAGAGCTGCACCAGGTCGCGCAAGGTCACGCCGACGCCGCCAAGTCCGATCGCCAGGCCCGGCGCTTCGTTGACCGGCAGGATCGGGTTGACGCCCGCCTGGCGGAAGCGCGCGGTGAGCCGCGCGGGGCCGACAGCGTCGAGCACGCGGATCGCCGGCACATTGAGCGACAATTGCAGCGCCTGGCGGATCGAGACGTCGCCCTGGTAGCCCATGTCGAAATTCTTCGGACGGTAGCCGCCGAAATCGGCCGGACTGTCCTCGATGATCATCTCCTGCGCCACCAGCCCCTGCTCGAAGGCCAGCCCATAGATGAAGGGCTTGAGCGTCGAGCCGGGGGAGCGCACCACCTTGGTCATGTCGATCCAGCCGGAGCGGCTGGCATCAAAGAAATCGGCCGAGCCGACCTCGCCCAGAATGTCGCCGGTGCGCGCATCGGCCATGACCATGGCGACGGAAAGCTTCGGCCCGAGCTTCCTGGCGGCATCTCGTGCCACCTGTTCCAGCCCCTGCTGCACGCTTTTGCGGATGGTGAGCTGCAGCGGCTTGCCTGGCACGGCCCTGGGCAGCATGGCATAGGAAGCATGCGCGGCCAGCGCCGGCAGTTTTCTGCGCAGGCCGGAGACGTCGTCCAGCGCGGCGCGCGCGGCTTCGCGTTCGCCGAGCAGGCCGGCCGAGACCATACGGGTGAGCACGCGGTCGCGCGCGGCATGAGCAATGCCGAGATTGCGGTCGGGCCGGCGCTTCTCCGGCAATTGCGGCAGCGCGACGAGCAGGGCGGCTTCCGAAACCGTAAGCCGCTTCGGCTCCTTGCCGAAATAGGCGAGCGATGCGGCGCGCACGCCTTCGAGATTGCCGCCATAAGGCGCCAGCGTCAGATAGCGCTCGAGGATTTCCTGCTTGGTGAGCCGCCGTTCGATCTGGATGGCGCGCAGCATCTGCTTGATCTTGGAGCCGAGGCTGCGGCTGTCGCGCGGCTCGATCAGCCTTGCAAGCTGCATCGACAAGGTCGAGCCGCCGGACACGATATGGCCGCTGGTGACGAGCTGGCCGGCGGCACGGCAAAGCGCTAGGACATCGACGCCGCGGTGATCCCAGAAGCGCTTGTCTTCGTAAGTCACCAGCATATCGACGAATTGCCTGTCGACCTGGTCGAGGCGGGTTTCGAGCCGCCAGTAGCCGTCGGGCGTGGCGAAGGCGCGCAGCAGCTGACCGTCGCGGTCCTGCACCTCCGTCGAGACGGTCAGCTTTGCCGGCAGCGGCGGCGGGAAAGCGCGGTCGAGCTCCCAGAACGCGGCGACGGAAAGCGCTGCCAAGCCGGCTAGAGAAATCCCGGCGATGGCTGTTCGACGCAGGAATTTCCTCGAGAGCATGGCGCTGCCCCTCATTGCCCTGCCGGGCATTTCTCCCCGTATAGTGACGGGGAGAAAGGGGCCTGCGCAGAGGCTTTCGCCAATTTCCAACGCTGCAGGAAAGTGGCCAACAATCGTGACGGTCCCCTTCTCCCCGTCACTGCAGGGGGAGAAGGTGCCGGCAGGCGGATGAGGGGCAGCGCCATCGTCCGGTCCATATTTCCTCGGCTCCTTACTCGGCCTTCACCTCCATCACGCCGGTGGCGGTGCGGGCCGAGTATTGCGGCCGGTACATGTCCTCCACCGTCGCCGCCGGATGGGCGTAGGTGCCCGGCGTCACGGCGCGCACGACATAGGCCAGCGTGATGTTGCGGTCGCCGTCACCTTCGTTCGGATTGAAAGCGGCGACGAAGCGGTCGTTGCGGAACTCCAGATGTGCGGCGTCGGTTTGCGCCAGCCAGGAGAAGTTCGACAATTGCGCGCTGGAAACCAGGCTCGGATTGTCGATCTCGAAGCCGGCCGGCAACAGGTCGGTGATCAGGAGCCGCGACGGCCATTTGTTCTGCTCATAGACCTTGAGCACGACCACGTAGCGTTCGTTCTGCTTGGCCTCGGTGACGTTGGCCTCGGTGCCGTCGAGCTTGTAATAAGTGCGCGCGATGGTGAAACCGTCGCCGCCGGACGGCAGCGGCTCGACCGGCGCGGCAACCGCGGTCACCACCGCCTGCAGCGGCGTCGCGCCGGTGTTGGCGATGGTGAGGGGGCTGTCGACAAGCTCGCTGCCGGCGACCTGGTCTGAATAGCCGCCCGAATGCGGCGCGCCGTTGACGGAAAGCGTGATGGAATCATTGCCTTCCTTCAGCGCCCGCGCGGCCAGCAGCATCCAGGATTCGTCCTGCGTGCTCGTCCAGCGGGCGTCCGCGCGTGCCACGCCCACCAGCTTGATCAGCTGCGGCATGATGCTCGGCACCGGCTTCGATTCCGCCGCCAACGCCAGCATCGCCGCGCCGTCACGCAGCCGCGAGCCGTAGTCCGAGCGGTAGTAGTCGTAGTCGGTTTCCGACTTCGCCAGCCTGAGCGCCGTCTGGAAGGTGGCTTCCGAACGCTGCGCATCGCCATAGAGCGCCAGGCTTGCCGCCAACTGGGCGACGGCCATCGGGCTGGAGAAGGCTTCGAGCTGCGTGTCGGCATAATAGCGCAGGTCGCCGATCGAGGCCTTCTTGTTGCGGGCGAGCACGTAGAGCGCATAGGCGATCTCGCTGCCCTTGTCCTGGACGTCCTGGTCGTAGCCGAGTGCGTTCTGCAGGTTGTTGAGCGCCTGGTTCATGGCCAGCGCCGGTACATCGTACTTCTGCTCACGCGCCCGGGTCAGGAACTCCGTGACATAGGCGTCGAGCCACAGATCGCCGGAGCCGGGGCCCCAGAGGCCGAAGCTGCCGCTTGCCGCCTGGTAGGACAGCACCTTGTAGATGGCGTCCTGGATGCGGCCATGCAGGTCCGGATCGCTCTCCATGCCGATGCTCTTGGCCATGTCGTTGACATAGAGCAGCGGCATGGCGCGGCTGGTGGTCTGCTCGGCGCAGCCATAGGGGTAGCGGTCGAGCGACATCAGAAGCGACGGCACATCGAGCGCGGACGACTGCGAGACGCCGACGCTGACCGAAGCGCCGTCGAGCACGCTTGCGGCAAGCAGTTCCTTGTCCACGCGCAGCGAGCCGCCATTGGGCTTGAGGTCGACAACCATGCGGTTGGTGACCGGAAGCTGCGCCGGGCGCACCGGCAGATAGAGCGTCTGCTCGACTTCCGTGCCATCGGCATGCGCGAGCTTGACTGTGACCGAGGCGTCGCCCGCGGTCTTGGCGACCAGCGGGAAGCTGAGCGACTGCCGCTTGCCCTGGGCGAGCGTCAACTTCTCGGGCAGTGGCTTGTCGCCGGTCGACAGGTCGCCGGTCGTGGTGACCGAAAGTGCATAGTCGCCGGCCGGGCCGTCGGTGTCGGCGATGTCGAGGCGCATGGTCGCCGCATCGCCCGGCGCCATGAAGCGCGGCAGGCCGGCGGTGATCACCACCGGATCGCGCACGATGACGTCGGTCTGGGCATGGCCGACCGCATCCTTGGTCCAGGCGACGGCCATGATGCGCACGGTTCCGTTGAACTGCGGGATGTCGAAATCGACCCGGGCCTTGCCATTGGCATCGAGTTCGACCGGGCCGGAGAAGAAGGCGACCAGCTTTTCCGTCGGCGGGCTGCCCTGCGCCTGCATGTTCGCCCCATCACCGCCGGTGCGTATCTTGCCCATGGCGCCGAGCGAGCCATCGATCAGGCGTCCGTAGAGATCGCGGATCTCCAGCCCCAGCATGCGCTGGCCGAAGAACCAGTCCTCCGGATCTGGCGCCTTGTAGTTGGTGAGGTTGAGGATGCCGACGTCGACGGCAGCCACCATCACATAGGCATTGCTGCCCGCCTGGGCGCCGCTGACGGCGACCGGGATCGACAGCTGCTGGCGTGGCACGGTTTTTTCCGGTGGCGTCAGGCTGACCGCGAGCTTCTTCGAGCCCGGATCGACCGACAGCCATTGGATGCCGATGGCGCGGGCCGGCATGCGCGATTCCTGCGCGTCGCCGGGCCGGAACAAGGTCGCCGTGACATAGGCGCCGGCGCCCCAGTCGTCGCCGACGGGGATGTCGACCGTGCTGCCGCCGGCCGGCACCGAAGCGGTGACGGTCTTCAGCAGCTTTTCGGCACCGATGGTGACGAGAAGCTCGCCGGCAAAATGCGGCGAGACCTTCAGCTTGGCGACTTCGCCGGCGGCGTAAGAATCCTTGTCCAGCGCGATCTCCAGGCCATCGGGCGTCTCGGTGGTGGTGGAGGCGACGTACCAGCCGGCATCGAACTCATAGCTGGTCGCCGGACCGTCGGGATCGGCCGTCTCGACCTCCAGCCGGTAACGGCCCCAGTCGACGGGCAGCGACACGGTCGCCTCGCCATTCGCCTTCAGGTCGACCGCGCCGTTGGCGACGGCCTTGGTGAGGCTGACCGCCTCGTAGTTCCAGGAATTGTTGGAACGGTACCATTGATAGTTGCGCTCGACCTTGACCAGCGACCACTGCGCGCCCTTCAGGTCTTCGCGCTTGCCGTTCGGGTCGACGGCAATGATGCTGAACTTGGCGGTGCCGCCCTGCGGCACCTCATCGCCCTCGAAATCCGGGCGGATGCCGATGACGTCGCGCTGCGGGCGAACGCCGATGTCGAGCGAGCGCTCGACGGCGCGGCCGCCGGCCTCGCGCATGCGCACGGTGACCTTGGCGTTGACCAGCTTGGTGGTCGACGGCAACTGGTCGATCGTCACCGGGAAAGTCGCCTTGCCGTCATCGCCGGCCACCGGAAGGTTGGCGAGAGGCGTCACTGTCGGCTCGCCCGACTGCTCGTCGGCCAGGCCGAAGGTGAAATCCTTGAAGCTGTCCCAGGTGCTTGTGGTCGACAGCGTCAGCTCGCCTTCAAGCGCAAGGCCCGCGGCCGGCGCGCCATAGAGAAAGCGGCCGTCGACGGTAGCGTTGGCGGTCTCGCCCTGGGCGATCTCCTTCTTGTCGGCGGTCAGGTCGAATTCGATGCGGTCCGGCACGAAATCCTCGACCAGGAACATCTGGCTGGCGACCGGCGACTGCTTGGGGTCGGTGTAGATAGACACCGTCCAGGTGCCGCGCATGGCGTTGGCCTCGAGCGGCAGGTCGACGGCGTGGCCGCCGGCGGACTCGCCATTGCTGATTATGCGGCGGTTCTCGACCCCGTCTGGACGTGTGAAGATGAAGGTCAGCGGCAGGTTCTCGACCGCTTTTGCCGCGCCGTCGCGGGCGAGGGCCGCGACGTGAACGTCCTCGCCGGCGCGGTATATGCCGCGCTCCGTCCAGGCATAAACGTCGAGGGCGCCTGGCGAGGCGCGCCCCTCGACGCCGCGATCCGACAGGTCGAAGCCGGCCTTGCCCATGTCGAGGAAGACGAAGTCGTTGTCGCCCTGCTTGGCCATCAGCACGGCCGGCACCATGCCGTTCTCGCCGCGGGTGAGGCCCGGATTGAAGACGGCGTGACCCTCGGCGTCGGTCGTCGCCGTGCCGAGAATCTCGTTGTTCCTGGCAAGCAGCGTCAATTCGGCGCCGGAGATCGGCTTGGCCGAGCCCAGCGAACGGGCAAAGACGTTGAGGCCGTCCTGGCCGGTATAGGTGGAAAGGCCGATATCGGAGACGACGAACCACTGCGTGGCGCGTGAGCCATAGTCGTCGCTCTTGTCGTCGACCGGCTGCGCGGTCAGCACATAGACGCCGGGTTTGCGCTGCGGGATCGCCTCATCCACAGGGAACGAAGTGGTAACCTCCTTATTGAGATCATTGGCGATTTCGAGCGTGCCCGACCAGACGGGCGAGCCCATTTGGTCGGAAATGGTGGAAATGTCATAGCCGTCGAGCTGATGCAGGAACTGATAACCGGACAGGAGCTGCGCCAGCGAACGATCGCCGATGCGGTGGAGCGTCATCTTGGCGGCGTTCATGTTGACAGTGACGACCGGGATGCCGCGGCGCGCCCCGGCCGGCAGCACGAAGCTGTCGCCGGTGAAGCGGGCGGAGGGAGCGCGGTCCTGGACGTAGATCGACAGCACGACGGGCGCGGCGATCGTCTCGCCGATCGCCGACGGCAGGCCGGCGCGGAAGGTCACGTCATAATGCTGGCCGTGTTCCAGGCCTTCGACGCAGATCTGCTTGTCCTTGGCCTCGACGGCCTTGGGCGCGGCGTTGTCGACCGTCACGAATTGCGAATAATCGACCCCGGTCTTGACCAGTTCCTCGGAAAACTGGGCGCAGATGCGCGGCGAGGAGGAATCGGCGTCGACGGTGTGCTCGACGACGCGAAAACCCTTGCGCGCCTTGAGATCGGCATAGTCGGCCTGGACGGCAGGCGAGCTCACCAGCGCAAGGCTCGCCTCATAGGCCTGCAGCGAGGGCCGGTAGAGGTCGCGCTTGTCGAGGCCGGCGCCAAGCAGCGCCAGCGCCTCGGCACGGGTCTTTGCCGTGCGCACCAGCTTGTAGGCGTTGAAGGCCGCCGAGGTGACATTCATCGGCAAAGTCGAAGGTTCAGTGGTGTTCGACGCCGGCTGCACGGCGAGCGTCTCGCGCGCCAGCGCCAGCCACAGCGCGCCGTCATCGGGCAGCACCGAGACCGCGGCCTGGTATTTCTGCATGGCAAGACGATGGTCGCCGGTAAGCGATGCCTGCTCGGCGGCGGCCTGCAGGGCGGCAAGCCCTTCGGTCGGCTTGTCATAGGCCGGATCGGTCAGCTTGTTGCGGAACTGCTGGGCCTGGTCGGCCATCCAGTTGGGGAAGAAGGCCAGTGCCGGCGGAGCGCCGATATCGGGATCGCCGTCGACATTGGCGACCTTGCCGGCGACTGCGCCGGTGAAGGATTTCAACTGGTTATAGTCGGATTTGAGAAAACACCATTTGGCCTTGGTGTTGTAGGTGAAGGCGCGGCAGGCCGGATCGCCGAGACATGCGGTCTTGCACTGGTCGAGGCTGACATTCTGCTCCGACCTCAGGTCGAAGCCGAAATAGTCGGAATTATCGGTCGTCACGATTCGCCGGGCTTCTGCCGCAAAGGCCGCTCCGCCCAGGGCGAAAAAGATGAGAAGAAGCAAAGAGAGACCACGAGCCGCGCGCATTGCCATACCACCCTCCAGACATCGCCAGCGTCCGGGCATGATCAAGCTTCGTGCAGGCTTGTCAACGCCGGAGCGCCGCAGGTTTATCACCCGCGAACGGTTTCCATGCCGGCCAAAGGCCGGTATTTCGACAGAACCTCTGTGAGACGGATCACACATTCTTGCGAAAATGCAAAAGGTGTGAATTCCAAGCCCGGTCTATTTCAGACAATTGGATTGTGGCCCCTTTACGAACGTTGCGGAACTTCATTCCAATTTTAGTTTTGTCGACTAGGTTGTCTTAATGCCGGCGCATGAAACGCAGATGTCAAAGGGGATCGCGCCAGGGCGCGGGCTCCCGCGCGCCCTGCTTTTCGCGCTCGTCTGCTCGGCCGTGCTGACCGC
Source organism: Mesorhizobium sp. CA16 (assembly GCF_020165175.1). Lineage (NCBI taxonomy): Bacteria > Pseudomonadati > Pseudomonadota > Alphaproteobacteria > Hyphomicrobiales > Phyllobacteriaceae > Mesorhizobium > Mesorhizobium sp. CA16. The sequence continues at coordinate 125,656 of NZ_JAIUHP010000007.1, read as the reverse complement.
AGAGGTGCGGCAGGCGGCGGCTTTCGAGATTTTCGGCATCAAGCTTTGGGGCTCGTCCAAGGACGAAGATGCCGACATCGTCGATCCGCTGCGCTACTCGGTGACGATCAATGCGCCTGATGCCGACAAGGATCTGATCAAGAGGCTCGAAAACGCCTCGGCGCTGAAAAATGACCAGGATCATCCGGTGTCGGGGTCGCTCGGCCTGATGGCCAAGGCACGCGGCGACCGCGAACAGCTCGTCGCCGCCCTCTACGCCGATGCCCGCTACGAAGGCGTGGTCACCATCACGATCGAGGGCAAGTCGATCGACGAATTGCCGCCGGATGCCGAGTTCAAAGGGCCACAGCCCATCCCGGTGGTCATAACGGTTTCCCCCGGGGCGAAATTCACGCTTGGCAACATCCGGCTGAAGGGCGATGCGGCCGGGTTGGCGGCAGCCGATTTCGGCCTGATCGCCGGCGGCGATGCCGGTTCAGGCGCGGTGCTCAAGGCTGAACTGCTGATCGTGCGGGCGCTGAAGGAAGAGGGCAGGCCGCTTGCCAAGGTCACGAACCGCGAGATCGTCGCCGAGCACACCAGCTCGACGCTGGACGTGACGTTGACGGTGGCCGCCGGCCCGGTCGCCGGCTATGGCGCCACGACGGTCGAGGGCACGGAAAAGGTCGATCGCGACTTCACCGAATACATGACCGGGCTGAAACGGGGCCAGCAATATTCGCCGCAGGAGATCGACGATGCGCGCGACCGGCTGCTCGGGCTCGAGGTCTTCAACAGCGTGACGATCAAGGAAGGCGACAGGCTCGACGCCAACGGCAACATTCCGATCGGCGTCCAGGTGAGCGAGCGCAAGCCGCGCTATTTCGGCGTCGGCGGCAGCTTCTCGAATACCGAAGGCCTGGGGCTCGAAGGCTATTGGGGCCATCGCAACCTGTTCGGCCAGGCGGAGAAGCTGCGCATCGACGGGTCGATCAGCGGCATCGGCAGCAACAGCCTTTCCGCGCTCAACTACAATGCCGGCGTCATGTTCGAGAAGCCGGGGGTGCTCGGGCCGACGTCGAAGTTCTTCACCGGCATCAAGACGGTGTTCGAACACCCCGATGCCTATGACCATTTCTCGGTCAAGGGCGATGTTGGCGTCTCCTATGACCTCGACAAGAAGCAGCGGGTGTCGGCCGAGTTCGACCTCGATTATTCGAGGATCACCGACGCTTTCGGCAAGCATACCTATCTGATCGCCAGCGTGCCGCTGCAATATGTTTATGACAGCCGCGACAACAAGCTGAACCCGACCAGAGGCTTCCGCTTCTTAGCCTATGCCGAGCCAAGCTACGACATATTGAATGGCGCAACCTTCCTGAAGCTGAAGGGCGAGGGCTACACCTACCAGTCGCTCGACACGGCAAGCCGGTTCGTGCTCGCCGAGCGCGCGACGCTCGGCTCGATCGTCGGCACCGGGCTGCAGAACGTGCCGGCCGACAGGCGCTTCTATTCCGGCGGCGGCGGTTCGGTGCGCGGCTATGCATATCAGGGCATCGGCCCGAAAGACATTGACGGCCAGCCGATCGGCGGCCTCTCCTTCTTCGAGACCTCGGTCGAGATGCGCATCGGCATCACCGACACGATCGGCATCGTGCCCTTCGTCGATGCCGGCACGGTCTCGACCAAATCCTTCCCCGATTTCTCGAATGTGAAGGTCGGCGCCGGCGTGGGCCTGCGCTATATTACTCCCTTCGGGCCGTTGCGCATCGACGCTGCCGTGCCGCTCAACCGCGATCCGGGCGATCCGCATTTCGGCATTTATGCCGGCATCGGCCAGGCGTTCTGACGATGAAGATGGTCTGGCGCATCCTCCGTATCTGCCTCTACGCGCTGCTTGTGCTGCTCGTGGTGGCGATCGGCGCGCTTGTCGTTCTGACTGGCACCGAAGGCGGCCGGCAGAATCTTGCCGGCCTGATTTCGAAGGTGGCTTCGAACGAGGACCGCAAGGTGACGGTCAGCGGCATCGAAGGCATCTGGTCGGGCGCGCTCAGGGTCGACCACATCGTGCTGGAAGACCGCGCCGGCCCCTGGATGGTGGCGCGCAAGGTATCGCTCGACTGGTCGCCGGCGGCGCTGCTGTCCTGGAATTTCAATGCCGATCACTTAGCCGCCGAGCGCATCGAGCTGGCGCGGCTGCCGCAGCCGAGCCAGCAGCCATCGCAAGGTGGCTCGTCCAGCCTGCCGGTGTCGATCGACGTGAAGCAGATCGACCTGCCGGAGATCGCGCTTGGACAGGAGCTTGCCGGCAGCGGCATCGCCGAACTGGCCGCCAAGGGTTCGCTCAAGGCCGATCCGTCGCCGCTGGCGATCGAAAGCGTGCTCAACGTCAGCCGCCATGACGGCAAGCAAGGCAATGTCGACGCCAAGATCCACTTTGCGCCGGCCGACAACAAGCTCGACCTCGACCTCAAGGCGTCGGAGCCGGCCGGCGGCATCATCGCCAATTTGCTCAAGCTGCCGGATGCGCCGCCCGTCAGCATCGTCGTTTCCGGCGGCGGGCCTTTGGCCAACTGGAGCGGCGTCGGCACCTTCATGGTCGACGGCCGGATCGTCAGCCAGCTGACCGGTCGGCACCAGCTCACTGACAAGGGCCACCGCATCGAGGCCAAGGGCGACGGCCAGTTCGAAGAGTTCCTGCCGGAGAAGATAAAGGCTTTGTTTGCCGGTAAGACGAGCTTCGACCTCGCCGGAACGGCGACCGCGTCGGGTGGGATCGATATCGAGCAGGCCATCATAGAGAGCGATGCGGTGCACGGCACTGCCACCGGCAATGTCAATCCGAAGGGCGCCAGCGACCTGGCGGTCGAGCTCTCCGCCAAGGACAAGCCGGTCACCGTCGATGTCGGCAACAGCGCGGTTCCGATCCTGGTCGCGGTCGAAAAAGCCACGGTGCGCGCCTTCGGCGACGGCGAGGCGCCAATGGTCGATATCGGCACGTCGCTTACTTCGGTCGCCGTCGGCGGCACGCAGCTCAACAATATTACGGGCGAGATCCATTCCGACGGCTTCGACGTCGAGACCGTTAGCGGCCCGGTCGCCATCAAGCTCGCGGCCGCCGGCCTGAAGACCGATGTGGCGACGCTGGCGCCGCTGGTGACCGGCAAGCTCGCCGCGGATCTTTCCGGTACGATCAGCCGCGAGACCGTGACCATCGACAAAGGCACCTTGCGCAGCGATGCGCTCAATGCCGGGCTGACGGCAAATGTGGCGCTGGCCGATTTGTCGATGACGCTGAAGATGAATGCCGACGCCGTCTCGAAGGCATTGCCGCCGCAGATCAGCTCGCTGCTTGGCGAGCGGGTGAAATTCTCGGCCACCGCTACGCGCGATCCGCAAGGCGCGTTCGCCGCCAATTCGCTGGAGATCAGTTCCGGTTCGCTTAGCGCCAGCGGCACCGGCAGCATGCAAGGATCGGATATCCAGGCCAGCGTCAAAGGCACGTTGGGCGATGTCTCGCCACTGTCGTCGCTCGCCGGCACGCCGCTTGCCGGCGGGGTCAATTTCGCGCTGACCACGAGCGGCCCGCGCTGGGCGCCGGATTTCTCCGTTTCAGCAGACAGCGCCAGCCTGACGGCCGCCGGCCGCACGGTGAAGGACATCAAACTCTCGGCCAAGGGCAAGGCCGACATCGCCAACCCGTCCGCCGAAATCTCGCTGACGGGCAGCGCCGAGGGGCAGGCGCTGGACATCGCAGCCTCGCTGGTGACGGCCGACGGCAAGCGCTCGATCAGGGGCCTCAGCCTGGCGCTTGGCGACAACAAGGTGTCGGGCGATCTCGCGCTCGACGACAAGTTCCTGCCGCTCGGCACGCTGACGCTTGCCGTGCCCGACATCGGACCGCTTGCGGCGCTCGCAAATCAGAGCGCGACCGGCGATATCAACGGCACGATCGCCTTCGCCAAGGACGGCGAGGCGCCGACTGTCACCATCAATGCGGCCAGCAAGTCGATCGCGCGCGGCGATCTGGCGGCGAAAGCCATCACCGTCAACGCGCTGATCGCCAACTACCTGAAAGGGCCGGCGATCTCAGGCACGATCAAGGCCGATAGCGTGACCTCCGGCGGCACGGTCATCAGCGGCATCGGCATCGATTTGAAGCGCGACGGCGATTGGACGAACTTTACCGGCGGCGCCACGGCGTCCGGCATTCCGGCCACCGCCACCGGCCGGGTGAAGATCGCCAACGGCACGACAAGCGTGGAAATCGCTTCCGGCGAGGCGACGGTGCGCGGCATCAAGGCGGCCATAGCCGAGCCTTCCAGCCTCTCCATCACCAATGGCGTGACCGCCATCGAGAAGCTCGCGCTCAATCTCGGCGGCGGCTCGGCGACGGTTTCCGGCAGCGCCGGTCAGGCACTGGACCTGACGGCCAATCTCGCCAACCTCCCGCTGGCACTCGCCAATGATTTCGTGCCCGGCCTCGACGGGGCCGGAACGCTGGAAGGCACGGCACACGTCACGGGTCCATCGTCCAATCCCGACATTCAGTTCGACGCGAAGTTGGCGGGCGCCGAGACCAGCCAGACCCGGCAGGCGGGGCTCGGGCCGCTGGATCTGGACGCTGCCGGTACCTACACGCTGGCGGGCGGCGTCGCCCTGGACCACGCCACGCTTTCGGGCGAAGGGATTTCAGGCAAGGCCGCCGGCACTCTCAACCCGAACGGCGCCAGCGATTTCTCTCTCGATCTTACCTCATCCGGAGCCAGCCTGCCGTTGACCGTCGGCAGCGCCCAAAGCCCGGTCAAGATCGCCGTCCGGTCCTTGTCGGCAAAGATGGCGGGCGAAAGCACGCAGGCGCGGCTCGATGTGTCCGCGATCCTGCCTTCCATTGCCGCCAGCCAGGCGACGGTCGACGGCCTCATCCTGGCGCTGCATTCGGACGCCTTCGACCTCAGGGGGCGGGCTGGTCCGGTTTCCGGCACGGTGTCGGTGGACAGGATCGGCCTCGACAATCCGACGATCGCGCCGCTGATCGCCGGCAAGGTCACGGCCAAGGTCAATGGCCGCCTGACGACTGATGCCGTTGCCGTCGACAGCGGCTCCTTGAGAAGCGATGCACTCAACAGCCAGGTCGCCGGCCGGATATCGCTGGGCGACGGTTCGGTCGACCTCAATATGAACGCCAATGTCGCCTCTTCAGCCTTACCGGCGGCGGTGCGCGGCATGCTTGGCGAGAGCGCTGCGTTGAGCGCCTCGCTGAAGCGCGATGCCAATGGCAATGTCAATGTCGACAGGCTGAAGCTGAATTCCGGCGCGCTCAGCGCCGACGGGCAGGCGAGCCTTGCCGACGGCAGGTTGGCCGCCGGAATCAGAGGCGCCTTGAGCGATGTTTCGGGGCTGTCGAAAGACGCCAAGGGCGCCATCGCCTTTGTCTTGAACGCGCAAGGCCCGGTCACCACGCCGGACCTGTCGATGACGGTGAGCAGCGACCGGCTTTCCGTGGCGGCGCGCGAGATCACGGGACTGAAGCTTACGGCCAGCGGCAAGGCCGATGCCGCCAATCCGGCGGCCAATGTTGAACTCACCGGCAATGTCGCCGGGCAGAATCTGCAAGGCAGCGCGGTGCTCGCCACGACCAATGGCAGCCGCGCGATCAATGGGCTTTTGCTGTCGCTCGGTCCGAACAAGATTGCCGGCGATCTCACTCTCGACGATGCCTTCGTGCCGGTCGGCACCGTTTCGCTCGACTTGCCCAATATCGGGCCGCTAGCCGCGCTGGCGCTGGAAAAAGCCGAGGGCAATGTGCGCGGCACGATCGCTTTTACCAAGGCAGCCAACGGACCGAATGTCGCCGTCAAGGCGAACACCTCCGAGATCAAGCGCGGCGATCTCTCCGCCAGGAATGTCGCCATCGACGCGCAGATCGCGAATTACATGGCAGCACCGGTCATTGCCGGTACGGTGCGCGCCGAGAGCGTGACTTCCGGCGGCACGGCCGTCACCGGCATCTATGTCGATCTCAAGCGCGACGGCGACTGGACCGGTTTTTCCGGCGGCGCAACCGTCAAGAACATCCCGGCGAAGGCAGCCGGCCGGGTGAGGATCGCCAACGGCACGACGACCGTCGAGCTCGCGTCGGGCCAGGCGACGGTGCAGGGCATCAAGGCCGCGATCGCGCAGGCCTCGACCGTGACCATCGCCAACGGGGTGACGACGCTCGACCGGCTGGTGCTGAATCTCGGCGGCGGCACGGCGACGGTGACTGGCAAGGTCGCGCAGACGCTCGACATCAACGCCAATCTGGCTCGGGTGCCGGTCTCGCTCGCCAACAGTTTCTCGCCGGGTCTCGACGCAGCCGGCACGGTCTCGGGGACGGTCAAGGTCACCGGCGCGCCGGCGACCCCATCGGCCGCCTTCAACATCGATGCGTCCGGCGTGCAGACCTCGCAGACGCGCGGCGCTGGCCTCGGCGGCATGAATGTGTCGTCGTCGGGAACCTTCGCCGGCAACAAGCTCGCTTTCGATGCCGACATCAGCGATGGCGCCGGCCTCGGCCTCAAGGGTGGCGGCACGGTGGCGACGACAGGCACGCCCACCTTGGCGCTCGACTTCAAGGGCAAGGTGCCGTTTTCCTTCCTTGCCGCCAAGCTCGCCGCGCAAGGTCTGGCGCTCAACGGCACTGCCAATGTCGATGTGCAGGTGCGCGGTCCCGCATCCGCGCCGGTGATCAGCGGCAAAGTCACGACATCCGGCGCGCGCCTTATCGATGCGCGTTCCGGCCTGGCGGTCAACGATATCGACGCCGACGTTTCGATCGGCGGCGGCGTCGCCAGGATCAATCGCTTGACCGGAAAGCTGTCGACGCGCGGCAGCCTGTCGGCCAGCGGCACGGTGGGCATCACGCCGGCGCAAGGCTTCCCGGCCGACCTATCGATCAAGCTCAGCGATGGCCGCTACACCGACGGCCGGGTGGTGACCGCCAATCTCGGCGGCGACCTGACCGTCAAGGGGCCGCTGGTCTCGGCACCCGTGATCGCCGGCACCATCAATCTGGCGAGGACGGTCATCACCGTTCCGGACAAGCTGCCCGGGTCACTCTCGGAACTCAACGTCAAGCACAAGAACGCGCCACGCGCCGTGCGGGCACAGGACAAGGCGCTGCGCCCGCCAACGTCCAGCGGCAGCAGCAAGGGCGGCAGCGGCCTGATGCTTGACGTGACGGTCAACGCGCCGAACCAGATCTTCATCCAGGGCAGGGGCGTCGACGCCGAGCTCGGCGGCTCGCTCAAACTAACCGGCCCGGCGTCGTCACCGCAGGCCGTGGGCACTTTCACCTTGCAGCGCGGACGGTTAACGATCCTTGCAAAACGGCTGACATTCACGGAGGGCACGGTCGGGTTCCAGGGATCGCTGGTGCCTTACCTCAATCTCACCGCGACCACCACGACAAGCAGTGCCACCGTGACAATCGTGGTTTCCGGCGAGGCGACCGATCCGAAATTCAACTTCTCCTCGGTGCCGGCGCTGCCCCAGGACGAGGTCCTGGCGCAGCTCATCTTCGGTCAATCCATGTCCAGACTGTCACCGCTGCAGATCGCCCAGCTCGCCGACGCCGCCGCGCAATTGGCAGGCGCCGGCGGCACGACCTCGCTGCTCGACAGCCTGCGCAACGCAATCGGCGTCGACGATCTCGACGTGACGACGGACGAGAAGGGCGGCACCGCGGTTTCGGCCGGCAAATACCTCAACGACCGCACCTATGTGACCATACAGAAGGGCGACAAGCCGGGCTCCGGCAAAGCCACGATCGACCTCAATGTCGGTCGCGGCGTGAAGCTGCGCGGCGAGGCCAATGATGCCGGCGAAGCCAAGGGCGGCGTCTTCTACGAACGCGAATATTGAGGCCGCGCCGGCGCTTCTGTGTCTGCCCAGCAGGCTGACCGCCGCGGGGACGGGGCCGTTATCCGTATAAAATGTATTGATTTAATCGCCCGCAACGATTTTTTTGGAAATCCGCCTCGCGATAACAAATTTGCGTCAAGACTGTCGCTAACGCGCGAACCGGGTTGTAGCCAAAGATGCACATTCCCTGGCATGTTCCTACTCCACACCGTGTTTTGACATCACGGTCTGGATGCGGAATGTTAAAAGGCGGAAAGCCAACAATGGGAGTAAGTCATGGCAATCTATAAGAGCAATGGTGATCGTGTTCCCGATCACATCCTGAAAATGGCTGAAGAAGCCAAGTCGGGCGGCGTGGACCGCCGCGAATTCCTGGCTATGGCCAGCGTCTTCGGCGCATCGACGGCAATGGCCTATGGCATGCTCGGCCTCGCCGCGCCGACCCCGGCCCGGGCCGAGGACGTGCAGGGCAAGAAGGGCGGCGTGCTCAAGGTCGCGATGTCGATCAAGGATCCGAAGGATCCGCGCACCGCCGACTGGTCCGAAATCTCCAATGCCGAGCGCCAGGCGCTCGAGCCGCTGGTGAAATACACGAAGGAATATACTTTCGCGCCGTATCTGCTGGCGAGCTGGGACATCAACGACGACGCCACCGAATACACGCTGCATGTGCGGCCGGGCGTCGAATGGAACAACGGCGACAAGTTCACGGCCGACGACGTGATCTACAACTTCACGCGCTGGGCGGATAAGGGCGCGGAAGGCAACTCGATGCCTGGCCGCCTCGGCAGCCTCGTTGACGACAAGACCAAGAAGCTGCGCGAAGGCTCCGTCGTCAAGGTCGACGACATGACCGTCAAGCTCAAGCTGACCAAGCCCGACATCGCCATCATCCCGAACCTTTGCGACTATCCGGCGCTGGTCGTGCACAAGACCTTCGACGAGAAGGGCGCCAACTTCAAGAGCTGCCCGATCGGCACCGGTCCGTTCGAGCTCGTCTCCTACGACGTCGGCCAGAAGGTGGTCTACAAGCGCCGCGAGACCGGCAAGTGGTGGCAGGGCGAGGCCTTCCTCGATGGCGTCGAGTTCATCGATTACGGCACCGATCCGGCCGCGACCGTCTCGGCCTTCGAGTCGGGCGAAGTCCAGACCAACCACGAAACGACCGCCGACTACATCAAGATCATCGCCGACGTCGGCGCTCCGGTCTCGGAAGTCGTGACGGCTGCCACCGTGGTGTCGCGCTTCAACATCACCCACAAGCCCTATGACGACCAGAAGGTTCGTCAGGCGATGTTGCTTGCCGTCGACAACGCCACCGTGCTGCAGCTCGGCTACGGCAATGCCGGCACGCCGGCCGAAAACCACCACGTCGCGCCGATCCATCCGGAATACGTCAAGCTGCCGGAGGTCAAGCGCGACATCGCCAAGGCCAAGCAGATGCTGACGGAGGCCGGCGCGATCGATTTCGAGCACGAGCTGATCAGCAACGACGAGGACTACCACAAGAACACCACGGACGCGATCGCCGCCCAGCTGCGCGAAGCCGGCATCAAGGTGAAGCGCACCGTGCTGCCGAGCTCGACCTTCTGGAACGACTGGACGAAGTATCCGTTCTCGGAAACCAACTGGAACATGCGCCCGCTGGGCATCCAGGTGATCGCCATCGCTTACCGCACCGGTGAAGCTTGGAACGAGACGGCCTACGCCAATCCGGACTTCGACAAGAAGGTGAACGAGGCGCTCGGCATCGCCGATGCGGAGAAGCGCAAGGTTGTGATGAAGGATATCGAGCAGACCCTGCAAGATTCCGGCATCATCATCCAGCCTTACTGGCGCAAGCTCTACATCAACATCAAGCCCGAGGTGAAGAACCACTCGATGCACCCCACCTACGAGCACGACTTCGGCAAGGTCTGGCTCGAGCAGGCATGATCCATAGCGCGATGGATACGAGGGGCCGTGGCCCCTCGTATTTGCAGCTTCGTCGCCGTTGCATATCGTGCAGCGGCGGCGGGGCGTCATCCGCTTTTCGAAACAGGGTTGAACGTATCTGACCCCAACCCGGCCGGCAGGGGGGCACATGTTCTCATTCATCGCCAGACGCATCGGCACGATACTGCTCACGATGCTGTGCCTGACGCTGGTCGTCTTCTTTCTCGTCAATCTCGAGCCCAATCTGAAGAAACTGGCGATCAGCCAGACCGAGATGCACACGCCAGCCGACCAGCTCGAAAGCTGGCTGGTCAATCATGGCTACCGGCAGAACTTCTTCGTGCGCTACGGCCAGTGGCTGGGTGTCCTGCCGAAGCATCCGATCACCGATCCGGCGACCGGCAAGACGACGCAACGCTTCTCCTTCTGCAACGACCCGGCCGAGCCGACATTCTCGGGCGTCCTGCAAGGCGATTTCGGCTGCTCAACCAAGTTCAAGACGACTGTCGCGGCCAAGCTGTTCCCGGCCCTCGGCGCCACCGGATTGTTGATGTTCTGGGTGCTGGCGGTGATGGTGCCGATCTCGCTGCTGATCGGCATTCTCGCCGGCATGCGCGAGGGCTCGCGCACCGACCGCGTGCTGTCGGTGGCCTCGATCGCCTCGACGGCGACGCCCGAATATGTGTCGGGCGTCATCTTCACCGTCATCTTCGCATCCTGGCTCGGCTGGCTGAACGGCTCGGCGGCGTCCGCCAGCCAGGGCATCACCTTCTACAATTTCACGCTGCCGGTGATCACGCTGGCGATCTACGGCATCGGCTATATCGCGCGCATGACACGCGCCTCGATGGTCGAGGTGATGACGCAGCAATATATCCGCACCGCCCGGCTGAAGGGCCTGTCCTTCAGCAGCGTGGTCATCAAGCATGCGTTGCGCAACGCGCTGATTGCGCCCTTCACCGTCATCATGCTGCAGTTCCCGTGGCTGCTCACGGGCGTCGTCATCGTCGAGGTGATGTTCCGCTACCAGGGTTTCGGCTACACGCTGGTCGAGGCCGCCGGCAACAACGACATCGACCTGCTGCTCGGCTGCTCGCTGGTCTCGGTGTTCATCGTGCTGATCACGCAGCTGATTTCCGACGTCGGCTACGCGTTTCTCAATCCGCGTATCAGGGTTCAGTAGAGGCAGGGGCCGATGCAAACCGAATATATCAGCGCCTTCAACGTGGTTATCGGCGTGCTCTGGCGGTTCTGGCCGGTGTGGGTCGGGCTCATCCTGGTGATGGGCGCCAGCTTTACCTACAAGAAGCGGCTCGGGCTCTACGGCCAGCTCTTCGACAGCGGCGTCGGCATCGCCGGCGTCTTCATCTGCCTGTTCTGGCTGTTCACGGCGATCTTCGCCTCCACCATCTCGCCCTTCGATCCGCTGGCGCAGGTCTCGGTGATGAAGGACACGCTGCCCGGGGCGATCGAGCCGGCGTCGAAGCTCGTCTATTATTTCGGCGGCGACAAGCTTGCCCGCGATGTGTTCTCGCGCATGGTCTATGGCAGCCAGATCGTGCTGATCATCGCGCCGGCCGCCACCGGCTTCGCGCTGATGGTCGGCATCACGCTCGGCCTGCCGGCTGGTTATTATGGCGGTAAGATCGACACGCTCTTGTCGTTCCTTGCCAATCTGGTGCTGGCCTTCCCGGTCATCCTCCTGTTTTACCTGCTGGTGACGCCGGGCATCATGGACACGCCGATCCCCTATGGGATGGCGGGACTGTTCTTCCTGTTCCCGATCATCTTCTTCTGCGTGCTGTTCTGGACCCGCTACAAGAACCGGCCGGACCGGCTCTATATCCTGCTCGGCATCACGCTGGTCCTAGGCGGCTGGATCTATACGGGCCTCGTCTTCGACAAGGATCCGCTGCGCATCGTCCATATCGATCCCAACCAGCTCAATATCTTCGTTGCGGTGGTGTTCGCCTCCAGCCCGGGCGTGTTCCGCATCGTGCGCGGGCTGACCATGGACATCAAGACGCGCGACTATGTGGCGGCGGCGCAGACGCGCGGTGAATCGCCCTGGTACATCATGCTGTGGGAGATCCTGCCCAATGCACGCGGTCCGCTGATCGTCGATGCCTGCCTGCGCATCGGCTACACGACGATCCTGCTCGGGACGCTCGGCTATTTCGGCCTGGGCCTGGCGCCGGAAAGCCCCGATTGGGGCACAGCGATCAAGGACGCCAGCCGCCTCTTGCGGTCCTTCATCCACCCGGCGCTGCCGCCGACGATCGCGCTGATGTCATTCGTGCTGGGGCTGAACCTGTTGGCGGATTCGCTGCGTGAACAGTCGATGAAAGATTGATGGCGGGGTTTTCGGCCCCATCTTCCAAGGACCAAGGATTGGAGCGACCCATGAACGAGGCAGTTCGAGATCCAGCCAAGGCGACCAGTCAGCCGATCATCGAGATCGAGAACCTCTCGATCTCCTTCTTCACCCGCAAGGGCGAGATCCCGGCCGTGATGGATTTTTCCTGCACGGTCATGCCCGGCGAGGCGATGGGCATCGTCGGCGAGTCCGGCTGCGGCAAGTCGACCGTGTCGCTCGGGATCATGCGCGACCTCTCCAACATCGGGAAGATCGTCGGCGGAAAGATCAAGTTCCAGGGCAAGGACATGGGCGAGCTCTCGGAGGATGAGCTGCGCTCGATCCGCGGCAACAAGATCGCCATGATCTACCAGGAGCCGATGGCGAGCCTCAATCCGGCGATGAAGATCGGCCAGCAACTGATGGAAGTGCCGCTGATCCACGACAAGGTGTCGAAGGAAGAGGCCTACAACCGCGCCCTGGAAATGGTGCGGGCGGTGAAACTGCCCGACCCGGAGCGCATGATGCGCTCCTATCCGCACCAGCTGTCGGGCGGGCAGCAGCAGCGCATCGTCATCGCCATGGCGCTGCTGTCGAAACCGGCGCTGCTTCTGCTCGACGAGCCGACCACCGCGCTCGACGTCACGGTCGAGGCCGGCATCGTCGAGCTGGTCAAGGGTCTGGGCGAGAAGTTCGGCACCTCGATGATCTTCGTGTCGCACAATCTCGGCCTCATCCTCGAGACCTGCGACAAGATCACGGTGATGTATTCCGGCGAAGCGGTCGAGACCGGCAAGATCGAGGACGTGTTCGACCGGATGCGCCATCCCTACACGCAAGGGCTGTTCCGCTCGATCCCGCTGCCTGGCGCCGACAAGAACTCGCGGCCGCTGATCTCCATTCCCGGCCAGCTGCCGCTGCCGCATGAGCGGCCGAAGGGCTGCAATTTCGGGCCGCGCTGCCACCATTTCGTCGAGGGCGTCTGCAACGCCGCGGAAATCCCGATGATCCCGGTCGAGGGCCATGAGGGCCATTTCTCGCGCTGCGTGCGGTTCAACGAGATCGACTGGGAGGCGCTGCCGCCCGGTGCCAAGAAGGTCAACGAAAAGGTCGAGCCCGGCGCGCCGGTGCTCAAGATCGACGATCTCAAGAAATACTACAAGGTCGGCGGCAGCGAGGTGTTCGGCTCGAGCGAAGGCCGCGTCGTCAAGGCCAACGAGACGATCTCGTTCACCGCGCGCGAATCCGAGACGGTGGCGATCGTCGGCGAATCCGGCTGCGGCAAGTCGACGCTCGCCAAGGTGTTGTTGGGCCTCGAGACCGCAAGCTCCGGCACCGTGACGCTGGGCAACAAGGAGATCCAGTCGACCGGCATCGAGCGCCGCAATGTCGAGACGGTGTCTTCGATCCAGATGGTGTTCCAGAACCCGTTCGACACGCTGAACCCCAGCCACACGGTCGGCTCGCAGATCATCCGCACGCTGGAGAAGTTCAAAGTCGGCAGGACAGTCGCCGAGCGGCGCCAGCGGATGCTGGAACTGCTCGACCTGGTGAAGCTGCCGCGCGCCTTCGAAACGCGCAAGCCGCGCCAGTTGTCGGGCGGGCAGAAGCAGCGTATCGGCGTCGCGCGCGCCTTTGCCGGCGACGCCAAGGTGGTGGTGGCCGACGAGCCGGTCTCGGCGCTCGACGTCTCGGTGCAGGCGGCGGTGACCGAGCTGTTGATGGACATCCAGCGCAAGAACAAGACCACGATGCTGTTCATCAGCCACGATCTGTCAGTGGTGCGCTATATCGCCGACCGCGTCGTCGTCATGTATCTCGGCTACATCGTCGAGCAGGGCACGACCGATCAGATCTTCTCGCCGCCTTACCACCCCTATACCGAGGCATTGCTGTCGGCTATCCCGATCGCCGACACCAGCGTGGTCAAGAAGCACATCGTGCTGGAAGGCGACATCCCGTCGGCGATGAACCCGCCGACCGGCTGCCCGTTCCAGACGCGCTGCGGCTACAAGAAGCTGGTGCCCGACAATCTGTGCGAGACCAAGGTGCCGCCGGTGAAGAATCTCGGCGACGGCCATATGAGCCTGTGCTGGCTCTCGGACGATGTCTTGGCCAAGATGGAACCGGTCATCAAGTTCGACAGGGAACATGCCGCGCGTGAAGGCGTGCCGGATGATGCGCCGCACGGCGAGGGGCCAGGCTTTGCCGGTTCGCCGCCGCAGCGTCCCGACGGCAAAAACGCCAGCGCGGAGGCCGATGCGATCGGAAAGGGCGTCGAGGAGAACGACCAGGTGCTCAAAGCCCGTCGCCACGAAGTGCGCGACGAGGATTCGGAAACCGGTGTCTCAAGGCCGAAGGACACGACAAGGCGGCACTAGACCCGGTTCCTTAACATAGAAGTTTTGACCGGTTGGTTATGTGTGCGTTGGCAAAGCCCATGCCTTGGCGATTGGCCGAGACGCCTATCGCGATCGTCATCCACGGGCGGGCAAGGAGCGTAGCGACGCGCGCAGACCCGAGGATCCATGCCGTGACATTGAAGCGCCGCGGCGGTCCAGAAATTCTGCACCATTGCACACTTCGGTCTAGGTAACGGAATGGATTCTAGGGTCTGCGCGCGTCGCTACGCTCCTTGCTCCGCCCTAGAATGACGAGGTTCAGGAGCCTTCAGCTCATCGCCAGCGTTTGCGTTGATAGCCTTGCCCGACAAGCCTTCAATCTTTCAAAATCACCGTGTTGAGGAACTAGTTGCCGCACTGCCGCATCTGCGCGGCGTAATCGCGCGCCATCTGGTCGGTGGCGCGCGCGTAGTTTTGAACGCCGCCATCGCCGCGGTTGCCGCGGCCATAAGCGGTCCAGCCGAGATAATAGGCCAGATAGAGATTGTAGGTGTCGTTGCGGGCGACGCCGAACGTGTCGGCCGTCTTTGAGTGGTACCAGCCGACGAAATCGATGGCGTCGGCAAAGCGCGTACGGCGCGCCGCCCAGTTGCCGGTCTCGCTTTGATATTGCGACCATGTGCCGTCGAGCGCCTGCGAGTAGCCGGTGGCGCTCGAGACATGCGTCCACGGGATGAAGCCGAGCAGCTTGGTGCGCGGCGGGCGGGCATTGCTCTTGAAGCCGGATTCCTTGCGCACCGTCGCCATCAGCACGGGGACGGGAACGCCGTATTTCCGCTCGGTCCGTTCGGCGGCGGACTGCCAGTTGTCGAACCAGCCGTCATTCTGGTCGAAGACCGCGCAGACATTGTTGATGTGACTGGGCGCCGTCGCGCAGGCCGAAAGCGCCAGCAGCACGGAGACAGCGACAATTTTACTAAAACTCGACCTACGCATTGGAAGACGAATAGGCCGAAATCATAAAAGGAGTGTTGCGCGCTTTCTTAACGAGGGGTGGGAAGCGCGAAAAGCCAAGTATCGATATCACGACTACTCGTGTCGCTATTCTTTTCCTCGATTTTGAAAAATGCCGCCTTGGCTAAAATCACGCCGGCAAATGGCGAATTCCTGACAGCTCGCATGCGATGCCGGCGCTCTGATGCGCGCATGAGCGAACCAAGACGCAAGCGCGGCGCCGAGCGCACCAGCAACCGGGGACCAGCCGCCATCCCGCAACTGCCGGCGCGGCGGGTGGACAATCCCTATCCGCCCATGGCGCTGCTGTCGGCCGACCAGATCGAGGCCATTCACCAGGCATCGATGCACATACTGGAGAATTTCGGCATCGAGGTGATGAGCGCACGCGCCCTGTCGCTGTTCGAGCGCGCCGGCGCCAAGGTCGACCACGGCTCGATGAATGTGCGCGTCGATCGCGGCATGGTCGAGGAGGCGCTGAAGTCGACGCGCTCGGCCTATACGCTGACGCCCCGAAAGCCAGACCACGCCATTCATCTTGGCGGCAGCACCATCAACTTCACGCTCGTCGCCGGGCCGCCCAATGTGCATGACATGGAACGCGGCCGCCGCGCCGGCAACCTTGCCGACTACTCGGACCTCGTCCGGCTGGCGCAGCATTTCAACTGCATCCACATGCTGGGCAACCAGGTCTGCGCCCCGGTCGAGCTGCCGGCGAACACCAGGCATATGGATACCTATTTCGCCAACCTGACGCTGACCGACAAATGCTTCCACGTCTCGGCGATCGGGCGGGGCAGGGCGCTGGACGGCATCGAGATGATGGCGATCGCGCGCGGGCTGACGCTTGAGCAGATGGGAGAGGACCCCGGCGTCACGACCATCATTTCGGTCAACTCGCCGCGCCGCTTCGACGAGATGATGGCCGAAGGGCTGATGACGATGGCCGAATACGGCCAGTCGGTGGCGGTGACGCCATTCACGCTGATGGGGGCGATGAGCCCGGTGACGCTGGCCGGCGCGCTGGCGCAGCAGAATGCCGAAGCGCTGTTCGGCATCGTGCTGACGCAGCTGGTGCGTCCGGGCGCGCCGGTGATGTATGGCGCCTTCACCTCCAATGTCGACATGAAGTCGGGCGCGCCCGCCTTCGGCACGCCGGAAAACACCAAGGCCAACATTGCTTCGGGACAGTTGGCGCGGCGCTACAAATTGCCCTACCGCACGACGCCTGGCTCTGCCTCCAATGCCGCCGATGCGCAGGGCGCCTATGAGACGCTGATGGCGCTGTGGGGCGCGGTGCTCGGCCACGGCAATCTCGTCTACCACGCCGCCGGCTGGCAGGAAGGCGGGCTGACGGCGTCGTTCGAAAAGCTCATCATCGATGTCGAGATGATCCAGCACATGATGGAATTCCTGCGGCCGATCGCGGTCGACGAGGCGGAGCTTGCGGTCGAGGCGCTGGGCGCGGTGCCGACCGGCGGCCATTTCTTCGGCGAACCGCACACGCTGGAGCGCTACGCCACCGCCTTCTACCAGCCGATGCTTTCCAACTGGCAGAATTACGAGGCCTGGCAGGAGGCGGGCGCGCTCGACACGACGGCGCGCGCGACGCGGCTGTGGAAGAAGGCGCTGGAGGAATATGTCCAGCCGGCCATGGATCCCGCGGTGCGCGAGGCGCTCGAAGCCTATATGGCGCGCCGCAAGGAAGCGATCGGGCAGGGTGAGCCGTGAGGGAACAGCTTCCCATCCTGACCATTTCAATCTCTCAACTCACTGAACCAACGAGAAAAGTCCATGAAGTCGCATGCAAAGGTCGTGGTCATCGGCGGCGGTGTCGTCGGATGCTCGGTGCTGTTCCATCTTGCCCGCCATGGCTGGACCGACGTCGTGCTTTTGGAGCGCGACGAGCTGACGTCGGGCTCGACCTGGCACGCGGCCGGCGGCATGCACACCATCAATGGCGATCCCAACGTCGCCAAGCTGCAGAAATACACGATCTCGCTCTACAAGGAGATCGAGGAACTGTCGGGGCAGGCCACAGGCGTGCACCTCACCGGGGGCGTGCTTCTGGCCGCGACCGAAGCGCGGCTCGACTGGCTGCGCGGCGTGGTGTCCAAGGGCCGCTATCTCGGCATCGACCTCGAGGTGATATCGGCCAAGGAAGCGGCGGAACTGATGCCGCTCATCGATCCCAGCCAGTTTGTCGGCGCCATCCGCAACAAGGAGGACGGCCATCTCGACCCGTCCGGCGTGACGCATGCCTATGCCAAGGCGGCGCGGAAACTGGGGGCTGAGGTTGAGCGCTTCACCAAGGTCGAGGACATCGTGCGCCGTCCCGACGGGCTGTGGCGGATCATCACCAACAAGGGCGATATCATTGCCGAGCATGTCGTCAATGCCGGCGGGCTGTGGGCGCGGGAGGTCGGCCGCATGGTCGGGCTCGAGCTGCCGGTGCTGGCCATGGAGCACATGTACCTGATCACCGAGGACATGCCGGAGGTCGCCGACTGGAACAAGAAGACCGGCACCGAGATCATTCATGCCGTGGACTTCGACGGCGAGCTCTATCTGCGCCAGGAGCGCGGCGGCATGCTGATGGGCACTTACGAGAAGGCCAACAAGATCTGGTCCGAGTTCCAGACACCCTGGAATTTCGGCCATGAACTCCTGGAGCCGGACATCGACCGCATCGCGCCGTCGCTCGAAGTCGGCTTCCGCCATTTCCCCGCTTTCCAGAAAACCGGCATCAAGCAGATCATCAACGGCCCCTTCACCTTTGCGCCGGACGGCAATCCGCTGGTCGGCCCGGTGCGCGGCCTGCCGGGCTTCTGGGTCGCCTGCGGCGTCATGGCCGGATTCAGCCAGGGCGGCGGCGTGGGGCTCGCGCTTTCCAACTGGATGATCGAGGGCGATCCGGGCGCCGACATCTGGGCGATGGACGTGGCGCGCTACGGCGACTGGGCGACGATGGCTTACACCAACGCCAAGGTGCGCGAGAATTATTCGCGCCGTTTCTCGATCCGCTTCCCGAATGAGGAACTGCCGGCCGGTCGGCCGCTGAAGACGACGCCGGTCTATGACACGCTTGCCGCCAAGGGCGCGCAATGGGGCGTGTCCTATGGGCTCGAAGTGCCGCTCTGGTATGCGCCGGACGGCACCAAGGACGAGTTCTCGTGGCGGCGCTCGACCGACTTCGAGCATGTCGCCAAGGAAGTCGCGGCGGTGCGCGACGGCGTCGGCCTGTCGGAGATCTCGAACTTCGCCAAATACAAGGTGACGGGCGAGGGCGCGGCCGCCTGGCTCGAGCGCATGCTTGCCTGCAGGCTGCCAAAGCGCGGCCGCATGACCCTGGCGCCGATGCTGAAGGACGACGGCAGGCTGATCGGCGATTTCACTTTGGCCAATATCGACGACGCAGAATGGTTCATCGCCGGCTCCGGCATCGCCGAGCAATACCACATGCGCTGGTTCGAGGCGCATCTGCCGAAGGACGGCTCGGTGCAAATCGAGGCGCTGGGACAGAAGCTCACCGGCCTTGCGATCGCCGGACCGAAGGCCAGGGAAGTGCTCGCCAAGGTCACCCGCGCCGATGTCTCCAACGCGGCGTTCCCTTTCATGGCGGTTGCGCGGATGGATATCGGCATGGCACCGTGCCTGGTAGGCCGTGTCAGCTACACCGGGGATCTCGGCTACGAGGTCTGGGTAGCGCCCGAATATCAGCGCGCCGCATACCAGGCGCTGCTGGCCGCGGGCGAAGCGTCAGGCATCGGCCTGTTCGGCTCGCGCGCGCTCAATGCGCTGAGACTCGAGAAGAACTATGGCTCATGGGCGCGCGAGTACCGGCCGATCTATGGGCCGCTTGAGGCCGGGCTCGACCGCTTCGTCGCCTATGGCAAGGACGCTGATTTCATCGGCAAGGAAGCAGCACTTACCGAGCGCAAAGACGGCGGCAAGCTCAGGCTGCGCAGCTTCATCGTCGACGCCACCGATGCCGATGTGATCGGCGACGAGGCGATTTGGCATGACGGCGTTGTGCGCGGCTGGGTCACCTCGGGCGGCTATGCGCATCATTCGAAGAAGTCGGTCGCTATGGGCTATGTGCCCAAGGAGATCGCCGACAGACCGGACGGTTTCGAGATCGAGATCCTCGGCAAGCGCCATGCGGCGCGCATCCAGGCGGCGCCGCTGTTCGACGCCAATTTCGAGCGGATGCGCGGCTAGAGCAGGATGACGTTTCGTTGAATCGTCATCCTGCTCTAACTCTTTGTTGGAGCATGATCTTTTCCGAAAACCGGTTCCCACTTTTCGGGATCATGCTCTAGAGCAATTCCAGGAAAAGCGCGAAGCGGTTTCCGATCCGGAATTGCGTCAAAACAAAAAACCTCCAGGCGCGTACCCTTCGATGCTTCAGGCGTTGCGGCGGTTATCCAGCGCGAAGGCGCCGGCCCCGGCGAAGATCAGATAGAGGAAGATGAAGCAGAAGGAGATCGCCGAGTCGCCGCCGTTGTTAACGGGGAAGAAGTCGCGCGGCATGTGCGCCATGAAATAGGCGATCGCCATTTCGCCGGCCAGGAGGAAAGCGACCGGGCGGGTGAAGAGGCCGAGCGCCAGCAGGATGCCGCCGGCGAATTCGAGAATGCCGGCAGCCGTCGTCAGCCCGGTGAGGACGTGCGGCTCGGCGCTGACCGGGAAGTTGAACAGCTTCTGCGAGCCGTGTTCGACGAACTGCAAGGCGGTCATGATGCGCAACACGCCCAACGCTTGCGGACGGCACTGGGCAAGGCTTTCGAAAAGCTTCATCTAAAACTCCATTGTACGCCGCTCGGGCCTTAAGTTATCGCCCGGCGACGGACCACTCACATCCCATGGCCTGCCATCAACAATCGGCGAGTGGAAATGGCTTCAATCCCCATATTTTTTCTCTCTATGGTTGCATACATATCCTTATGGTTGTATTAGTATGGGTGACGCATCAAAACCAGGCAGGTCCCTTAACCATGAGAAAAGTCGTCATCAGCCTATTCGCAATCCTTGCGGGCACCAGCTTCGCCGCAGCCGCAGACACCGGCTGCGACGCGTTCAAATGGCCGGTTGAACGCGAGCAGGCCCTGTTTGCGGCCGCGCCCGCCGCCCAGTCCGGCGCCACGCTGACAGTCGGCGAAGCGGTGGATTTCTCACTCGCGGCTGTCGACACGGTCAGCTTTGAAGTGCCGCCTGACCGTGCACCGAAAGCCGGCACCTTCGGCGCGACGGCAAATGTGACGGTGCCGCCTCAAGGCGAGCTGCAGTTCAGCCTGTCCGACGAGGCCTGGATCGATGTCGTGCAGGATGGCAAGATCGTGAAATCGGCGGCTTTCAGCGGCGTGAAGACCTGCCCGGGCATTCGCAAAAGCGTGCGTTTCAAGCTCCAGGGCGGAGCGGCCGTCGTCCAGCTCAGCGGCGCCAAGAAAGCCGATCTGAAGCTGGCGGTGCTGACGCCGGAATGATCCAGCGCCAGCCCGCCGAGTGGTGCTATTACCGAACCGGTGCCAGCAGCGCGAAATGCGCGCCTTGCGGGTCCTGGCACTGGATGATCCACTGGCCGCTCGGCACGTCCATTGGACCCATGATGACCTTGCCGCCATTGTCGGTGACGCGCTTGGCGGCGGCGTCGATGGCATCGACGTTGAAATAGAACTGCCAGACGGGGACCGGGATCTGCGGCGGCTTGTTCATGATGCCGCCGCCGGATTGGGGGCCGGCGCCAAAAGTCTGGTAGATGCCCATCTCGCCCATATCGAACTGGCCGGCGCTCTCCCAGCCGAACTGGCTGGAATAGAAATCGAAGGCGGCTTTCCAGTCCGATGTATAGAGCTCATGCCAACCGACATGGCCGGGCGTGGTCGCCGGCACCGGCGGCTGCTCGGCCTGATTAGGCTGCAGGAACATGAAGGAAGCCCCTTGCGGGTCCGCAACGACCGCGAAGCGGCCAACGCCCGGAATGTCGTCCGGTGCGCGGTGGACGGCGCCGCCGGCGTCCTTGAGCGCTTGCGTCGAGGCGTCGACATCCTTGGTGTAGATGTAGCCCATCCAGGCTGGCGGCATGCCCATCTTGGCGGGCTCTTCCGGCATCGTCATCAGCCCGCCGACGCCGCGCATGGCGGAGTTCACGACGATGTAGCGGGGCATGCCGGGCGCCTTGTCGAAGGGCTCGGCCCGCCAGCCGACAACGGCGGTGTAGAAAGCCTCGGCGGCGTCGAGGTCGGTGGTCATCAACTCGTACCAGAAGAAAGGTTGCGGGGATTTCGGCATGGTCGGTCTCCTCACCGGTTCAGGCAGCGATCGTTGTTCGATCCAATCCTAAGGTATGTTGATATTCAGGTGATGCCGGCCTGCAAACGCCGGTTTCCTGCGCTTCCGGTGCTCACGTACTTAAGTACGCTCCGCTCCGGTTCTCGAAAACCGCCGTTTTCGGCGCGGCCTGACCTGAATCTCAACACACCTTAGGACGATCCTGACGACAGGAATCCGACATCTGGGCCAGAATTCGAGGACGGCAAGCGGCTTAAATCGCGTCGCGCTGAAACGGATTCAGGCGGCGCGCTTTGAGTCCTTGTCTTGATGCATGTCGTTGTCCCAGAACCGCTGCACACTTCTCGGTGACATGCATTAGGCCCACGATCTTGCGTATCCGGCGCTTTTCGACTTTGCTGGCCTCAAAGAGGGGGCTGTCTTCATGCGTCGAATGTCACTCACGCCTGAGCTCGTGGCCTTGTGCCATCGCGACGAGGTCGACCCTGGTCCCGATGGCAGCTGGACACAGCTAAGCGATGATGATTTCCGGACGCTTGCTAAGCGCCTGTCCGGCGAAGCCGACGACGGTCCGCTGTGGGTGTTCGCCTATGGCTCGCTGATCTGGAAGCCGGCCTTCGAATCGGTCGAGCAAAGACGCGCGGCCGCGCATGGCTGGCACCGCTCGTTCTGCCTCGACATAAAGCGCTGGCGCGGCAGCCGCGAGCAGCCTGGATTGATGATGGCGCTGGAACGGGGCGGGCGCTGCGACGGCGTCATCTATCGTTTGCCGGATGGCGAGAAACCAGCCCAGATCGAGCGATTGCTGCGGCGTGAAATCGACGACCATGAGTCCGTCAGCTCGGTCCGGTGGGTTCCGGTAAGAACGGCGCAAGGGTCTTTGCGGGCGCTCGGCTTCTGGGTCGGCGTGACCGGCAAGGGCACTTCGCTCGGGCAGCCGCTGGAAAGCGTGGCGAAGATACTGGCACGCGCCTGCGGCCATGTCGGCTCCGGCGCCGAATATCTCTACAACACCGTCAGCCACCTCGAGACCTTTGGCATCCATGACCGCAATCTGTGGCGGCTGCAGGAACTGGTGGCGGACGAGATCCGGTCCATCCATGGCCACAGCGTCACAAGCCATGACACAGCAAAGGTTGCCGAGCCGGCTATAACATGACTACATTCATCATGTTTTTGGGCAAACAATACAGTGGCTTGGCCGAAAATTGACCAATTGATAAAAAAATAAAACGTGCTAGCCTTCCCCAAAACGACAACAAGGGGAACTGGAATGGCGACTGGTCATTTCATCGAAGGCATTGCCGGCGGGCGGCTGTCTTCCGAGCAATATGCCGACAATTTTTCCGACCTGCATCCGCCGCTCGATCATCACGAGGCGCTGGTCGAGTCTGATCGCTGCTATTTCTGCTACGACGCGCCGTGCATGAACGCGTGCCCGACGTCGATCGACATCCCGCTATTCATTCGGCAGATCGCGACGGGCAATCCGCTGGGTTCGGCCAAGACGATCTTCGACCAGAATATTCTCGGCGGCATGTGCGCCCGCGTCTG
The DNA here is from genome assembly GCF_020165175.1 of Mesorhizobium sp. CA16. NCBI lineage: Bacteria > Pseudomonadati > Pseudomonadota > Alphaproteobacteria > Hyphomicrobiales > Phyllobacteriaceae > Mesorhizobium > Mesorhizobium sp. CA16. The sequence goes on along the minus strand of NZ_JAIUHP010000007.1, from coordinate 102,280 downwards.
CCCGACCGAGACGCTGTGCGAAGAGGCCTGCGTGCGCGAGGTCGCCGAAGGCAAGCCGGTGCAGATCGGCCGGCTGCAGCGCTATGCCACCGACGTCGCCATGAGCGAGAACAAGCAGTTCTACAAGCGCGCCGAACCGACCGGGAAGAGCATTGCCGTGGTCGGCGCCGGCCCGGCGGGGCTGGCGGCGGCGCATCGGCTTGCCCGCCACGGCCATGACGTAACGATCCTCGAGGCGCGGCCGAAGGCCGGCGGGCTCAACGAATACGGCATCGCCGCCTATAAGAGCGTCGACGATTTCGCCCAGGCGGAAGTGGACTATGTCACCGCGATCGGCGGCATCGACATCCAGAACGGCAAGGCGCTCGGCCGCGACTTCCAGCTTGCCGACCTGATCCGCAACTATGATGCGGTTTTCCTCGGCATGGGGCTTGGCGGCGTCAACACGTTGCGCGCCGATGGCGAGGACGCCGACGGCGTCGCCAACGCGGTGGAATTCATCTCGGAACTGCGCCAGGCGAGCGATCTTTCCGGCCTGCCGGTCGGCCGGCGCGTCGTCGTCATCGGCGGCGGCATGACGGCGATCGACGCGGCGGTGCAGTCGAAGCTGCTCGGCGCCGAAGAAGTGACGATCTGCTACCGGCGCGGCCAGGAGCACATGAATGCTTCGGAGTTCGAGCAGGATCTGGCCGCCGCCAACGGCGTCACCATCCGCCACTGGCTGCAGCCGAAGCGCGTCATTGCCGAGAACGGCAAGGTGTCGGCCATCGAGCTCGAATACACCGCCATGAGCGGCGACAAGCTTGTCGGCACCGGCGAGACGCTGCGGCTCAATGCCGACCAGGTGTTCAAGGCGATCGGCCAGAGCTTCGTGCCGGCGCATCTCAACGGCAGCGCGGAACAGATCGAGCTCGAAGGCGGCCGCATCAAGGTCGATGCCGAAGGCCGCACCTCGCTGGCCAAGGTCTGGGCCGGCGGCGACTGCATCTTCGGCGGCGACGATTTGACTGTCTCGGCGGTGGCGCAAGGGCGCGACGCGGCCGAGAGCATCCACCGGGCACTGACCTCTAACGGGAGGGCATGAGCATGGCAGACATCCGCAACAATTTCGTCGGCATCAAATCGCCCAATCCGTTCTGGCTGGCCTCGGCGCCGCCGACTGACAAGGCCTACAATGTCGAGCGCGCCTTCAAGGCCGGCTGGGGCGGCGTGGTGTGGAAGACGCTGGGCGAGGAAGGTCCGCCGGTCGTCAACGTCAACGGCCCGCGTTATGGCGCGATCTGGGGTGCCGACCGCCGGCTGCTCGGCCTCAACAATATCGAGCTGATCACCGACCGCGACCTGCAGACCAATCTGCGCGAGATGAAGCAGGTGAAGATGAACTGGCCGGACCGGGCGCTGATCGCCTCGATCATGGTGCCGTGCGTGGAGGAGAGCTGGAAGGCGATCCTGCCGCTGGTCGAGGAGACCGGCGCCGACGGAATCGAGCTCAATTTCGGCTGCCCGCACGGGATGAGCGAGCGCGGCATGGGCTCGGCGGTCGGCCAGGTGCCGGAATATATCGAAATGGTCGTGCGCTGGTGCAAGCAGTACACGCGCATGCCGGTCATCACCAAGCTGACGCCCAACATCACCGACATTCGCAAGCCGGCGCGCGCAGCGCATGCCGGCGGCACCGATGCTGTGTCGCTGATCAACACGATCAACTCGATCACCGGCGTCGATCTCGACAATTTCGCGCCGCAGCCGACCATCGACGGCAAGGGCTCGCATGGCGGCTATTGCGGCCCGGCGGTGAAGCCGATCGCCATGAACATGGTGGCCGAGATCGCGCGCGATCCGGAAACGCATGGCCTGCCGATCTCAGGCATCGGCGGCATCACCACCTGGCGCGACGCCGCCGAATTCATGGCGCTCGGCGCCGGCAACGTGCAGGTCTGCACGGCGGCGATGACCTATGGTTTCAAGATCGTGCAGGAGATGATCGCGGGGCTGGAGAACTGGATGGACGAGAAGGGTCACGCCTCGCTCTCCGACATCGTCGGCCGTGCCACGCCCAATGTCACCGACTGGCAGTATCTCAACCTCAACTATGTCGCCAAGGCGCATATCGACCAGGATGCCTGCATCAAATGCGGCCGCTGCCACATCGCCTGCGAGGACACCTCGCATCAGGCGATCACCAGCATGGTCGACGGTGTCAGGCATTTCGAGGTGATCGAAGCCGAATGCGTCGGCTGCAACCTTTGCGTCAATGTCTGTCCGGTGGAGGGCTGCATCACCATGCAGCCGCTGGCCGCCGGCGTGCTGGACCAGCGCACCGGCTTGCCGGTGTCGCCGGTCTACGCCAACTGGACGACGCACCCCAACAATCCGATGGCCAAGGTGGCCGCGGAGTAAAGCTTGGGTTCCTCGCCCCACGGGAGTGGGGAGAGGTGGCCCGGCGAAGCCGGGACGGAGAGGGGCTTTCGCGGCGGTTGCACACCGCTGAGGCCCGTGATTGTCTTTTATCTTTCTTGCGCCTGGTCCCTGACCGGTTTTGGCTTCACAGAAGGCGTCCCCCTCTCCGTCCCGGCTTCGCCGGGCCACCTCTCCCCCGCTTTGCGGGGTGCGAGGAACCCAAGTCCCGCGAAGCGCCAATTCTCCCCCACTCTGTCATTGCGAATCCGCGGGCAATCTTCATTTTTTCATTGCAGATAAAAATTATCTACGATAAAAAATATCCATGATTAGGAGATCGGTACGATGAAGCTCGGCGATGGCGTTGAGGCGGCAATCCATTGCGCGGCGACGCTGGCCAGCGTCGATGGCAACAGCACCATGCCGGGCGCGGCGTTGGCTGAGGCGTTTGGTCTGTCGCCGAGCTATCTGCTCAAGCATCTCAACCAGCTCACGGCGGCGCGCATCCTGGAATCGGTGCCGGGACCGGCGGGCGGCTACAGGCTGGCGCGGGCGGCCGAGCGCATCACGCTGCTCGACATTGTGCTTGCAGTGGAGGGCAGGGAGCCCGCCTTCCGTTGCGGCGAGATCCGCCAGCGCGGCCCGGTCAAGATCGATGCCTCGGCCTATGTGAAGCCTTGCGGCATCAATGCCGCGATGCTCAAGGCCGAGCGCGCCTATCGGGCGGCGCTCGCCGAAGTGAAGCTGTCCGACATCGTGGCGGAGTACGCGGCCGAAGGCGATCAGCGATCCTATGCCGCGAGTTGCGCCTTCGTCGAGCGCCACCAGCGGCCCCAGAAATCCGCTTCACCGAAACAGATTTGAACCCCTGACCCCACCAAAAACCCGGAAGGAAAAGACGATGAAACAGAGGCTGCAGTTCTTTGCCAAGGCGCCGGAAATCATGAAGGCGGTGTCGGCGCTCAACAAGGCCGTCGACGAATGCGGGTTGGAAGTGAGCCTGTTGCACCTGATCAAGCTCAGGGCCTCGCAGATCAATGGCTGCTCATATTGTGTCGAAATGCACAGTCGCGAGGCGCGACGCGACGGCGAGACCGAAACGCGGCTTTATCTCGTCGCCGCCTGGAAGGAATCGCCGCTGTTTTCCGAGCGCGAGCGCGCCGCCCTTGCATGGACCGAAGCCGTGACGCTGATCGCGAACAATGGCGTATCGGACGAGCTCTACGCCCGCACGCTCGAGCATTTCTCGGAAGAGGAACTGGTCAAGCTCTCGGTCGCGCTCGGCATGATCAATACCTGGAACCGGCTGTGCATTCCCTTCCACGCCATCCATCCGATGCCAGCCGCCAAGGCTGCCTGATCGAACGGCTTGGCGCGCGGATAAGAGATCCGCGCGCCTGTTCACGCAGCAAAGCGCAGGCCTCCGTCGCAGGTCAGCACCTGGCCGGTCATGAAGCTGTTCGAAACCAGGAAGGCGATCGCTTCGGCGACGTCCTCGGCGCGACCGATACGGCCGACCGGCGTCTTGCCGGCATATTCGGCAAACACTGCCTGCCGCTGGTCATTCGGCAAAAAATCCCACCAGGGCGTTTCGATGACGCCGGGCGCCACGACATTGACACGCAAAGGCTTCAGCTCGACGGCCAGGATCGGCGCGACGGTCAAAAGCATGCCGTTGATGGCGCCGATGCCGGCGACGCCGGGCGCGGCGATCTGCGCCGACACGGCCGAGATGAAAGTCACCGATCCAGCTTTATTCAAGGTCGGCAGGGCCGCCTGCAGGCAGGAGAGTTGCGGCCGGATCTTTTCATCGACGCCGCTGCCGATGTCGGCGAGGTCGAGCGTCGCGAACGGTCCCAGTCCCTTGCCGCCGCTGGCGGCGAGAACAAGGTGATCGAACGGCCCGAGACGCTCGAAGAAATTCCGGACCTCGTCCGGCTTGGTGGCGTCGAACGCTGCCTTGCCGACGGTGCCGCCAAGCGTCTTCCATGCGCCTTTGAGTTTCTCCTCGTTGCGGCCGGTGATGGTCACTTTCATGCCGGGGCCGACCAGCCGTTTGGCCGTGGCGAGGCCGATGCCGGATGAGCCGCCGACGATGACGCAGTGTTCGGTGGTCTCGCTCATGAATGCTTTTCCCTGGATGTTGCGGAAGATTGTCCGATCAGCTCGAGGCTAAGCGCGCGCAACCGGCGGCGGGCTTTCTCGTCATAGGCCTGCGGGTCGGCGCGCGATTCGCGCTGGCCGTCGAAATAGAGGCCGCTGCGGCCTTCGAGCGCCGGCGATGTTGCCAGGTTGAGAATGGCGTCGGCGCCGGTCTCGACCGAGCTCCATGGCGTGACCCCGGCCTGCCGCACCATCGTTGTGTCCATGTAGCTTGCCGGGTGCAAAGCATTGACCGTGATGCCGGTGCCGTCGAGCTGCTCCGCCAGATCGACGGTGAACAGGATCTGCGCCAGCTTGCTCTGGCAGTATGCGCGCACGCCGCTATAGCTATGCGTCAGCATCACGTCGTCGAAGTCGATCGCCTGCTGGCCGGCCGAGGCGACATTGACGATGCGCGCCGGCGCGCTTGCTTTGAGCAAAGGCAAGAGCTCCGACGTCAGCAGGAAGCCGGCGAGATAGTTGACGGCGAAGCGCAACTCGTAGCCGTCGGCGCTGACCTGCCGGCTGGCGGCCTGGCCGCCGGTGCCGACGCCGGCATTGTTGATCAGGACGTCGAGCCGATCGGTCCTGGCGCGCACCGCTTCGGCGAGGCGGCGCACTTCGGCAAGCGAAGCGAGGTCGGCGGCGAGGAATTCCGCCTTGCCACCTTTTGCCTCTATGGCGGCCACAGTCGCCTTGCCGCGGCTTTCGTCGCGGCCATGCACCAGCACGTGGGCGCCGCCGGCGCCGAGCCGCTCGGCGACCACGCGGCCGACGCCATCGGTCGAGCCGGTGACGAGAATTGTCTTGTTCCTGAGTTCCATGTCCGGAGCCTCCTTGCGCTGCTCTGAATGGAAAGATGGGACATCGCGCGGGACGCAAACAGTTCAAACTTTATCCTGGTATCGGTACTGCTATAATAGGCGCATGGATGCCATCGCCCATTCTCCCGAAGATCATCGCCGGCGCGAACTCGGCGCCTTCCTGCGTTCCCGTCGCGAGCGGCTTTCGCCTGATACCGCCGGCATCGCCTGCGGCGCGCGGCGGCGCACGCCGGGCCTGCGGCGTGAGGAAGTGGCGATGATCGCCGGCGTCGGCACGACCTGGTACACATGGCTGGAGCAGGGCAGGGACGTACGGCCTTCGGTCGAGGTGCTGTCGGCTCTCTGCCAGGCGCTGCGGCTCGACGCCGCCGAGCAGCGGCATCTGTTCACGCTCGCCGGCCGCCAGCAGCCGGAGCGGCGCCGCATCGTGCAGGGCAAGGTCGAGGGGCCGCTGCTGCACATGCTGCAGAGCTTGGTCCTGCAGCCCGCCTATGTCGTCGGCCCGCGCTGGGACGTGCTGGCATGGAACGATGCGGCCGTCGCGATTTTCGGCGATTACGGCCTGCTGGAGGGCGACGCCCGCAACATCATCCACGGCGTCTTCACCGATCCGCACCGGCGGCATCTGCTGGTGGATTGGGAACAGCTGGCGCGCGCGACCCTTGCCGCTTTCCGCGCCGAAAGCGCGAAATACACCGGCGATCCGGATTTCGAGCGGCTGATCGAGTTGATGATGCGCTCAAGCCCCGAGTTCCGCGAATGGTGGCCGCAGCGCGATGTGGTGCATCGGCTCTCCGGCCTGAAGCATCTGCGGCATCCGATCGCCGGCGCGATGACGTTCGAGCATATGAGCCTGTCGATCGACGACGGCTCGGACACGCGGCTGATCGTCTACACGCCGCTGGCGGAGCAGAACTCGGTGGTGAAATTGCGCAAGCTGCTCGAGGGGCTTCCAACCGAGCGGCGCAGCGCGTGAGGTCCCCTCGACTTCGTCATCCACGGGCGGAGCGGGAGCGAAGCGGACGCGGAGACCCGAGGATCCATTCCGTTACCTTTGCCGTGTGTGCCAGCGGTGCAGAATTCTGGATCGTCGCGTCGCTTCGAGGTCACGGAATGGATCCTCGGGTCTGCGCTGCGTCGCTTCGCTCCTTGCTCCGCCCGTGGATGACGAAGCTGAGAGGCTTCGGCTAATCTCGAAGGACAGCAACAGCCAAACGGCTGGCAAAACGGCCCCGTCCCGGCGATACGCTAGCCCTTCGGTTTCAGTCCATCCAGGAACAGCTGCTCCAGAAACCGCGCTGCGTCCTCGAAGCGGCCGTCGCCGCCGCGGTCGGCGCCGAGCACGGCGCGGACCTGAACGTCGAAATCGGCATAATGCTGCGTCGTCGCCCAGATCGAGAAGATCAGGTGCCAGGGATCGGTGCGGGCGATCTTGCCGGCGCGCATCCAGCCCTTGATGACGGCGGCCTTCTCGTCGACCAGCGTCTTCAGCTCGCCCTCCAGCATCGGCTTTATGCGCGGCGCGCCCTGCAGGATCTCATTGGCGAACAGCCGGCTTTCGCGCGGAAAATCGCGCGCCATCTCCAGCTTCCTGCGGATATAGCTTCTGAGCTCCGTCAGCGGATCGCCGATGTCGTCAAGCTCGCGCAATGGCGCCAGCCAGGTGTCGAGCAGACGCTGCATCAACGTCTCGTGAATGTCCTCCTTGCGGCGGAAGTAATAGAGAAGGTTGGGCTTCGACATGCCGGCGGCTTCGGCGATCTGGTCGATGGTCGAGCCGCGAAACCCGTTGGCGGAGAAGACTTCGAGCGCGGCTTCCAGGATCAGCTCGCGCTTTTCCTGCTGGATGCGGGTGCGGCGGGGAGCAGAGCCTTCCTTCGCCGCCGTCATCCTGGCCGGCCGTCTTCGCGCCGGCTCTCTGGACCAATTGTCTGGACCAGTTTTTCCTTGGGCTGTGGAGCGCGCTTTTTATGCCGCATTTCCGCTAGTAATCCCCTGACCGCCGACAGGCGGTGCTAACGTTTGTCCAACCGGTCAAAAATTTGCGTAGCACGAAAACGCAGCAAAGACCAAGCGTTGGCCGCACCGAAACACGCTTACAAGGGGAAGTCCTGGTCATGTCCAACCGGCTGAAAGTCACGCCGAACGATCTCAGCGCATTCTGGATGCCGTTCACGGCAAACCGCCAGTTCAAGCAGGCGCCGCGCATGTTCGTGTCCGCCAAGGACATGCACTACACCACCAGCGACGGCCGCAAGGTGCTCGACGGCACTGCGGGCCTGTGGTGCGTGAACGCCGGCCACTGCCGGCCGAAGATCACCGAGGCGATCCAGAACCAGGCTGCCGAGCTCGACTACGCGCCGGCTTTCCAGATGGGCCATCCGATCGTGTTCGAGCTGGCGAACCGGCTGGTCGATATCGCCCCCAAGGGCATGGACCATGTCTTCTTCACCAATTCCGGATCGGAATCGGTGGACACCGCGCTCAAGATGGCGATCGCCTATCACCGCGTTCGCGGCGAGGGCTCGCGCACCCGCCTGATCGGCCGCGAGCGCGGCTATCACGGCGTCAATTTCGGCGGCATCTCGGTCGGCGGCATCGTCTCCAACCGCAAGATGTTCGGCACGCTGCTCGGCGGCGTCGACCATCTGCCGCATACGCATCTGCCGGACAAGAACGCCTTCTCGAAGGGTGTGCCGGAGCATGGCGCCGAGCTCGCGAACGATCTCGAGCGGCTCATCGCGCTGCATGACGCCTCGACCATCGCTGCCGTCATCGTCGAGCCGGTCGCCGGCTCCACCGGCGTCATCCTGCCGCCGAAGGGCTACCTGCAGAAGCTTCGGGAAATCTGCACGAAGCACGGCATATTGTTGATTTTCGATGAAGTGATCACCGGCTTCGGCCGCCTCGGCGCGCCGTTCGCGGCGGACTATTTCGGGGTCACGCCGGACATCATGACCACCGCCAAGGGCGTCTCCAACGGCGTCATCCCGATGGGCGCGGTGTTCGTCAAGAAGGAGATCCACGACGCCTTCATGACCGGCCCGGAGCACATGATCGAGTTCTTCCACGGCTACACCTATTCGGGCAATCCGATCGCCTGCGCCGCGGCGCTCGGCACGCTCGACACCTACAAGGAAGAGGGCCTTTTGACCCGCGGCGAGGAACTGGCGCCTTACTGGGAGGACGCGCTGCATTCGCTGAAGGGCGAGCCGCATGTCGTCGACATCCGCAACATCGGCCTGATCGGCGCGATCGAGCTGGCGCCGATCGCCGGCAGCCCGACCAAGCGGGCCTTCTCAGCCTTCGTCAAAGCGTTCGAACGCGGCGCGCTGATCCGCACCACCGGCGACATCATCGCGCTGTCGCCGCCGCTGATCATCACCAAGGGCCAGATCAACGAACTCATCGACCATGTGCGTGAGGTGCTGAGGTCGATCGACTGACAAGCCGGAGCGGACACTCTGCCGTGGAGGGAGGGTGTCCGCGAAGCCGCCGGCTGAGGTCGACGCCGCAGCGCCGACCTTCGGTGCGATTCAGGCCGGCTGCGCGCCAATGCCGGTCAGGATCACCCGTTTGATGTTTTCCTTGGCTTCCCGCCATTGCCGGTCGGAGAGCGACTTGCCGCCGTTCAGCGTCTCGATCTGGTGGCCGAAATCGGCGTAATGCTGGGTCGTGGCCCAGAGCATGTAAAGCAGATGACGCGGGTCGACCGGGTCCATCTTGCCCTCCTCGATCCAGCGCCTGATGATCTCGACGCGACCGTCGGTCCATTCGCGCAGCGTCGATTCCATATAGTCCTGAAGCACGGGCGCGCCGTGCATGACTTCCGAGGCCCAGACCTTCGAGCCGTCCGGGTGGCGACGCGATATTTCCATCTTGGCGTCGATGTAGGCGCTGATGCCGTCTACCGGGCCGCGCGCCGCGTCGAAGCAATTGGCCGCCTGCAGCCAGATCTCGAAAATGTTCTGGACGACGGACCGGTAGAGCTCTTCCTTGGTGGCGAAATAGTAGTGGAGATTTGCCTTTGGCAGTCCCGCCAGATCGGCGATCAGCTGCATCGTGGCGCCGCCGAACCCGGCTTCCGCAAACACCTTTTCGGCGGCGAGCAGAATTGCTTTTTCATTCTCCCGCCTTATGTCCTGTCGCCGCATGGGACGGGTGGATTCGCTCATGTCTCCCCCAAGATTCTCGTTGACCGCTTGGTCAGCTTGTGTAGTCTGAAAGCTGACCATACGGTCAGGATGCAAACCACTCAAGGGGCGACAAGACCCCTGGTGAAAATGGGAACCGCAAATGGCCGCACCTGGTGAAAATCTGCGAGTGAATTCAGACCGCTTGTGGGATTCCATCATGGAGATGGCGAAGATCGGCCCCGGCATTGCCGGCGGCAACAATCGTCAGACACTGACCGATTCCGACAAGCAAGGCCGCGAGCTGTTCAAGTCCTGGTGCGATGAGGCCGGGCTCACCATGGGCGTGGATCAGATGGGCACCATGTTCATGACGCGGGCCGGCACCGATCCGGACGCGCTGCCGGTCTATGTCGGCTCCCATCTCGACACCCAGCCGACCGGCGGCAAATATGACGGCGTGCTCGGCGTACTTTCCGGCCTGGAGGTGGTGCGCTCGCTCAACGATCTCGGCATCAAGACCAGACATCCGATCGTCGTCACCAACTGGACGAACGAGGAGGGCGCTCGTTTCGCGCCGGCGATGCTCGCCTCGGGCGTGTTCGCCGGCGTGCACACCCAGGAATATGCCTATGCCCGCAAGGATCTCGACGGCCTGACCTTCGGCGACGAGCTGAAGCGGATCGGCTGGGTGGGCGACGAGACGGTCGGCGCGCGCAAGATGCACGCCTATTTCGAATACCATATCGAGCAGGGCCCGATCCTCGAAGCCGAGAACAAGCAAATCGGCGTGGTGACCCACTGCCAGGGCCTGTGGTGGCTGGAGTTCACGCTGACCGGCAGGGAAGCGCATACCGGCTCGACGCCGATGAACATGCGCGTCAATGCAGGCCTTGCCATGGCGCGCATCCTGGAGATGGTGCAGACGGTCGCCATGGAGAACCAGCCCGGCGCCGTCGGCGGGGTGGGCCAAGTGAAGTTCTCGCCCAATTCCCGGAACGTCCTGCCAGGCACGGTGGTCTTCACCGTCGACATCCGCTCGCCGGACCAGGCCAAGCTCGACGGCATGCGCGCCCGCATCGAAAAGGAAGCGCCGAAGATCTGCGAGGCGCTTGGCGTGAAATGCTCGGTCGAGGCGGTCGGCCATTTCGACCCGGTGACCTTCGATCCGACGCTGGTCGGCCGCGTGCGCACAGCCGCCGAAAAGCTCGGTTACAGCCATATGAATATCATCTCCGGCGCCGGCCACGACGCCTGCTGGGCGGCCAAGGTGGCACCGGCGACCATGGTCATGTGCCCCTGCGTCGGCGGCCTCAGCCACAACGAGGCCGAGGAGATCTCCAAGGAATGGGCGGCGGCGGGCGCCGATGTGCTGTTCCATGCGGTGGTCGAGACAGCTGGAATCGTTGAATGATCGCCTAGACCAGTCACCTCGCAACGCCGCTCGCAAAGAAGCGCGAAAGAACAGGGGAACAGATATGACCAAAGTCATCCGGAACGGCACCATCGTTACCGCCGACCGTACCTGGAAGGCCGACGTGCTGATGCAGCATGGCAAGATCGTCGCCATCGGCTCCAACCTGCACGGCGACCATGAGTTCGACGCCACGGGGTGCTATGTCATGCCGGGCGGCATCGATCCGCACACCCATCTCGAAATGCCCTTCATGGGCACTTATTCGGCCGACGATTTCGAATCCGGCACGCGCGCGGCGCTCTCCGGCGGCACGACCATGGTGGTCGATTTCTGCCTACCGGCGCCGCAGCAGTCGCTGCTGGAAGCCCTGCAGATGTGGGACAACAAGACCTCGAAAGCCTCCTGCGACTATTCCTTTCACATGGCGATCACCTGGTGGGGCAAGCAGGTGTTCGACGAGATGGCTCAAGTCGTCGACCGGGGCATCACCTCGTTCAAGCATTTCATGGCCTATAAGGGCGCGCTGATGGTCGACGACGACGAGATGTACTCGTCGTTCCAGCGTTGCGCCGATCTCGGCGCGCTGCCGCTGGTCCATGCCGAGAATGGTGACGTGGTCGCAGCGCTCTCGCAGAAGCTTTTGGCCGCCGGCAACAATGGTCCGGAGGGACATGCCTATTCGCGGCCGCCGGAAGTGGAGGGCGAGGCGACAAACCGCGCCATCATGATCGCCGACATGGCGGGCGTGCCGCTCTATGTCGTGCATGTCTCCTGCGAGCAGAGCCACGAGGCGATCCGCCGCGCCCGGCAGAAGGGCATGCGGGTGTTCGGCGAGCCATTGATCCAGCATCTGACGCTCGACGAGACCGAGTATTTCAACAAGGACTGGGACCATGCGGCGCGCCGGGTGATGAGCCCGCCTTTCCGCAGCAAGTGGCACCAGGATTCGCTGTGGGCCGGCTTGCAGGCCGGCTCGCTGCAGGTCGTGGCGACCGATCACTGCTCTTTCACCACCAGCCAAAAGCGCAACGGCATCGGCGACTTCACCAAGATCCCGAACGGCACCGGCGGGCTCGAGGACCGCTTGCCGGTTCTATGGACGAGAGGCGTCAACACCGGGCGGTTGACGATGAACGAGTTCGTCGCGGTGACCTCGACCAACATCGCCAAGATCCTCAACATGTATCCGAAGAAGGGCGCGATCGTCGAAGGCGCCGACGCCGACATCGTCGTGTGGGATCCGAAGCGCAAGAAGACGATCTCGGCCAAGAACCAGCAGTCGGTGATCGACTACAACGTCTTCGAAGGCGTCGAGGTGACCGGTCTGCCGCGCTTCGTCTTCTCGCGCGGCGAGCTGTCGATCGAGGAAGCGGAGGTGAAGGCCAAGACCGGCCATGGCGAGTTCGTCGCCCGCGAGCCGAACGCCGCGGTCAACCGGGCGCTGTCGACCTGGAAGGAGATTTCCGCGCCGCGCAAGGTCGAGCGAACCGGCATTCCGGCCACCGGGGTCTGACCATGCGGGCTCTTCATCTTGCGATCACGGCGGCCGTGATACTTGCCGACGGCCAGGCTCTTGCCGCCGGCATCGACCTCAGCAAGCCCTATGGCGACAAATATGGCTGCATCAACCGGAACGGCCAGCAGGTCGCTGCCGACAAGATGCTGCTTTTGACCGACAAGGAACTGATCACGGCGGCCAGCGCCTGCACCTTCAGCGACCGCCAAGCGCAGGCCGATGGATCGCTGGTGGTGACGGCAAAATGCGAGGCTGAAGGCGAAGAGGGACAGCCGACCAGGTTCACCATCAAGCGCAGCGCGAAGAATGCGAAGAAGCTGGTCGTGGCTGACGAAGGCGGCAATGTGATGGGCGAAGTCGCGCGATGCAAATGACGGTCATCCCGTCAGGGTCAAGCGACGAGGCCATCCAGCTCCGGCAGCAGCACGACGCTTTCCTGTTCATTGGGATCGGTGCGGGCGATGACCGCGGAGGAGGGCGCCCCGCTCAGATTGGCGGGCAGATGCGGCACGCCCGCCGGAATGTAGAAGAGGTCGCCGGCCTTGACGACGGTGTGGTGCTCGAGCCGGTCGCCGTACCAGGTGTGGACTTCGCCGGAGAGCACGTAGATCGCCGTCTCGTGGCTTTCATGCATATGCGCCTTGGCGCGCGCGCCGGGCGGCATGGTGAGAAGATGCATGCAGATGCCGGAGGAGCCGACGGTTTCGGCGGCGATGCCGGCGAAATAGCTCAGCCCCTGCTTGCCCTGATAGGTGCTTTCGGGGCGAACGAGACGACAGGTGGGTTTAGGCGACATCAGCAAGGCTCCGGGCGGCGTCGATCGGGTGGGACAGGACGAGTGGAAAGCAACGCTATCATAAAATCAACCGGATTGCGGACGGTGCGGCAGCGGCTGCGAAAGGCAGGCTGCAGCCAATGACCGAACAGCCGCCAGCCGTCGTCTCGGCAAGCAAGCTCGGCCTCACCTTCCAGACCAATGACGGTCCGGTGCAGGCGCTGTCCAATGTCGATCTGACCATCGGCAAGGGCGAATTCGTCTCTTTCATCGGCCCGTCCGGCTGCGGCAAGACCACCTTGCTGCGCGTCATCGCCGATCTCGAGAAGGCGACCGCCGGGGCGATCTCCGTCAACGGCATGACGCCGGAGCAGGCGCGCGAGAAACGCGCCTATGGCTATGTCTTCCAGGCGGCGGCCTTGTTCCCGTGGCGCACGATCGAGCGCAACGTGGCGCTGCCGTTGGAGATCATCGGCCTCAGCCAGGTCGAGCAGGCCGAGCGCATCAAGCGCACGATGGAGTTGGTCAACCTTTCCGGCTTCGAGAAGAAATACCCCTGGCAGCTTTCCGGCGGCATGCAGCAGCGCGCCTCGATCGCGCGCGCTCTCGCCTTCGATGCGGATCTGCTCTTGATGGACGAGCCGTTCGGCGCGCTTGACGAGATCGTGCGCGACCATCTGAACGAGCAGCTCCTCGATCTCTGGGCGCGGACCAACAAGACGATCTGCTTCGTCACCCATTCGATACCCGAGGCGGTCTATCTGTCGACGCGCATTGTCGTGATGTCGCCGCGGCCCGGCCGCGTCACCGACATCATCGAATCGACGCTGCCGAGAGAGCGGCCGCTCGACATCCGCGAGACGCCTGAATTCCTGGCGATCGCCGCGCGGGTGCGGGATGGCTTGAGGGCAGGGCACAGCTATGATGATTGAGGGGCGGGAGGATGAGCTCTCTCCTCTCCCCTCCGGGGAGAGGGTGGCGGCGCAGCGGCCGGGTGAGGGGCCGGCCACTCGCGCCTTCGTCATCCTAGGGCGGAGCAGGCGCGCCACCCCGCGTGTTAAGGAAGCCGGCCATCGCGATTTCGTCATCCTAGGGCGTAGCGACGCGAACCGGAGCGCAGACCCTAGGATCCATTCCGTGACCCTGGTCGAAGGGCGTAAGCGGCTCAGAATACCCGACGAGCAGAGCGCGGCGCAGGGAACTGTATTCTGGAACGTTGCGGAGCTCAGAAGTAACGGAATGGATCCTAGGGTCTGCGCCGCGTCGCTTCGCTCCTTGCTCCGCCCTAGGATGACGAAAAATACCAGCGCCGCAGCACTCCAGTCGAACGTGCCCGGCCTTCGCTTTGCTCCGGCCACCCTCTCCCCGTGGGGGAGAGGAGAAGGGCGGCGCTAGATGGACTCCTTCCGCTCCAAGATCGTCCCCGTCACCAGCATCCTCGCCGGCGTGGTGGTGCTCTGGTATGTCTTCGCCGTCATCCTCAACGCGCCGTTCCAGCGCGATCTCGACCGCCGTGCCAATGAGACGCCGGGTATCGTCGAGTTCATCGGCAAGACGCTGTCGCAGCCGAAGCCGACGCTACCGGCGCCGCATCAGGTGGCGGTGAATTTCTTCCAAAACACCTTCCTGCGGTCCGTCACCTCGAACCGCAGCCTGGTCTACAACGCCTGGGTGACGCTGTCGTCGACGCTGCTCGGCTTTGCTTTCGGCACCGCTCTCGGCATCCTGATTGCGGTGGGCATCGTGCATGTGGCGACGCTCGACCGCAGCCTGATGCCGTGGATCATTGCTTCGCAGACCATTCCGATCCTGGCGGTGGCGCCGATGATCATCGTGGTGCTGGCCGCGATCGGCATCACCGGCCTGATCCCCAAGGCGCTGATCTCGACCTATCTGTCGTTCTTTCCGGTCGCCGTCGGCATGGTGAAGGGCCTGCGCTCACCCGAGATCATGCATCTCGACCTGATGCATACGTATAATGCCAGCGCCTCGCAGACCTTCTGGAAGCTCAGGGTGCCGGCTTCGGTGCCGTTCCTGTTCACCTCGATGAAGGTGGCGGTGGCGGCGAGCCTGGTCGGCGCCATCGTCGGCGAATTGCCGACGGGTGCGGTCGCCGGCATCGGCGCGAAGCTGCTTGCGGGCGCCTATTACAGCCAGACCATTGATATCTGGTCGGCGCTGGTCGCGGGGTCCGTCGTCGCGGCGCTGCTGGTGATGGTCGTGGGCATCGCCGGACGCCTGGTCGACCGCGCCATGGGCGGGAGGCCGGCATGAATTGGCTGAAGCCATCATGGCAATCGGTGCTGGCAATCCTGCTTTGTCTCATCGCTGTTGCGCTTGGCGCAATGACGAAGCCGGAGGCAGCCGCGCTGGCGGAGCCGGCCGCAACGCTGGCCTATCCCTATATGGGCGCCAAGGGGCTGATCATCGGGCTGCTGCTCATTGCGGCGCTGGTCTCGACCTTAAGGCTGACGCCGGTCGTTGAGGCCATCGTGCTCTTCGTCGGCGCCCATGCCGCAGCCTGGCTCTTGGTCAAAGGCATAGCCGGTTTCGAGGGCACGGCGCTGGCGCCCTATTTCCTGCTGCTTGCCGCTGCCTGGCTGCTTGCCTGGCGCTGCGTTGCCTTGCTCGCCTGGTTGCGTCCGAGCGGGAGCGTCGCAAGGAACGCGCTGCGCCTGATCATCCCGGCGATCTTCGGCGCCTGGATCCTGATCATCTGGGAGGCGGTGACGCGCGGCGCCGGCATCCCCTTCATTCTTTTGCCGCCGCCGAGCGCCATCGGCGCGCGTATTGCCAACTCACTGCCGATCCTGGGATCGGACGTGCGGCAGACGATCTTCAAGGCGGTGCTCATCGGCTATGTCGTCGGCAATCTCGCCGGCTTCACCGTCGCTATCCTCGCCGACCGTGTGCCGTTCCTGCGGCGCGGCCTGCTGCCGATCGGCAATATGGTTTCGGCGCTGCCGATCATCGGCGTGGCGCCGATCATGGTCATGTGGTTTGGCTTCGATTGGCCGTCCAAGGCCGCGGTCGTCATCATCATGACTTTCTTCCCGATGCTGGTGAATACGGTGGCGGGCCTTGCCGCGTCCGGGCATATGGAGCGCGACCTGATGCGCACTTATGCATCGGGCTATTGGCCGACCTTGCTCAAGCTCAGGCTGCCGGCGGCCATGCCGTTCATCTTCAACGCGCTGAAGATCAACTCGACGCTGGCCCTGATCGGCGCCATCGTCGCCGAGTTCTTCGGAACGCCGGTGGTCGGCATGGGATTTCGCATCTCGACGGAAGTCGGGCGGATGAACATCGACATGGTGTGGGCCGAAATCGCAGTTGCAGCACTGGCGGGTTCGGTCTTTTATGGCGTGGTCGCTCTCGTCGAGAGAGCCGTCACGTTTTGGCATCCCTCTGTCCGAGGTGGATAGGGGCGGTGGGTTTGGGTGCTAACTTCAGAGGGTAATAAGATGAAAAGACTGCTGATTTCTGCTCTGGCCGGCGCCATGTCGCTGGCCGCCTTCCAGGCGATGGCCGCCGACAAGGTGACACTGCAACTGAAATGGGTCACGCAGGCCCAGTTCGCCGGCTATTATGTCGCCAAGGCCAAGGGCTTCTATGACGCCGAAGGCCTCGACGTCGACATCAAGCCGGGCGGCCCGGACATTGCGCCCGAGCAGGTGATCGCCGGCGGCGGCGCCGACGTCATCGTCGACTGGATGGGCGGCGCGCTCGCGGCCCGCGACAAAGGCGTGATGCTCGTCAACATCGCCCAGCCGTTCAAGAAGGCCGGCATGGAGCTGGTCTGCCCCAAGAACGGCCCGATCAAGACGGAAGCCGACTTCAAGGGCCACACGCTCGGCGTCTGGTTCTTCGGCAACGAATATCCGTTCTACGCCTGGATGAACAAGATCGGCCTCAAGACCGATGGCGGCCCGGACGGCGTGACCGTGCTCAAGCAGAGTTTTGACGTGCAGCCGCTGATCCAGAAGCAGGCCGACTGCATCTCGGTGATGACCTATAATGAATACGGCCAGGTGCTGGACGCGGGCTACAAGCCGGAAGACCTGGTCGTGTTCAACTACTCCGCCATGGGTAACGACCTTCTGGAGGACGGGCTTTACACGCTCGAGGACAAGCTCAAGGACCCGGCCTTCGAGGACAAGATGGTGCGCTTCGTGCGCGCCTCGATGAAGGGTTGGAAATACGCCACGGAGAACACCGACGAGGCGGCCGAGATCGTCGTCGACGCCGGCGGCCAGGACGAGAACCACCAGAAGTTCATGATGAAGGAAGTGGCCAAGCTGGTCGACAATGCCGACGGCAAGCTGATCCCGGCCGCTTACGAGCGCACCGCCAAGGCGCTGCTCGACCAGAAGATCATCAGCAAGGAAGCGAGCGGCGCTTACACCACTGCGATCACCGACAAGGCGATCAAGTAAGGTCCGCTCTCAGCGCGGAAGTTGGAAAGGGGCGGGCGACCGCCCCTTTCTTGTTGCCCCGCGGTAAAATAACCGTGTGCGCCGGGATACATCGGGCCGCTCAGCCGTTGATTGGCGCATCCGCGCGCCGGGGAGCCGCGAAGGATGCTGCAATCAACGGAGGTTCTTCATGCGCATCCTATCCGTGCCGATGCTTTCGGCCTTGGCCGTTTCGACCGCCTTCCTTCTTGCATCGCCGGCCATGGCCGAGATGGTGAAGTACAAGGCGACGCTCGACGGCAGCCAACAGAGTCCGCCCGTCACCACCAAGGGCAAGGGAACCGCCACACTCACCTTCGACACCACAAGCAAGAAGCTCAGCTGGAACGTCAAATATTCCGGCCTTAGCGGGCCTGCCGTGGCCGCCCACATCCACGGCCCGGCGGACATGGGCGCGAACGCGGACCCGGTCATCCCGTTCAAGAAGCTGAAGAGCCCGATCAAGGGATCGGCGACGTTGACCGACGCGCAGGCAGCCGATCTGGAAGCCGGCAAATACTACGTCAACGTCCACACTGCCAAGAACAAGGACGGCGAGATCCGCGGCCAGATCGAGAAGGCGATGTAGCGCCCGATAGGGTCACGATCAATTCGGACGTCGGCGGGACAGCCCCCCTCTGTCCTGCCGGACATCTCCCCCACAAGGGGGAAGATTAGCAGTTCCGTCGCCTTGCCGTTCCTGCAACGCTGGTGATTGGCGAAAGCCGGCGTGACGTCCAATCTCCCCCCAAGTGGCGGAGATGTCCGGCAGGACAGAGGGGGGCGCGAAGGAACTCGGCCTAAACTCTGTCGGCAATTATGCCTTGTCGCGGATCTGCGTCAGCGTGCGGGTGGGCGTGATCGCTTCGGGATCGAGCTTGATCTCGACGATCGCCGGCTTGCCGCTGGCGCGCGCGCGTTCGAAGGCCGGCGCGAAGTCGGCGGTTTTTTCCACCGTCTCGCCATGGCCGCCATAGGCACGGGCCAGTGCGGCGAAGTCAGGGTTCTTGAGGGTGGTGGCGACGACGCGGCTTGGATATTCCCGCTCCTGATGCATGCGGATCGTGCCGTAAATGCCGTTGTTGACGACGATCACGACGATCGGCAGGTCATACTGGACAGCCGTCGCGAACTCCTGGCCGTTCATCAGGAAGCAGCCGTCCCCGGCGAAGGCAACCACAGTGCGATCCGGGAACAGCGACTTGGCGGCGACCGCCGCGGGCGTGCCGTAGCCCATCGAGCCGGACGTGGGCGCCGCTTGTGTACCGAAACGGCGCGAGCGGTAGAAGCGATGCACCCAGGTGGCATAGTTGCCGGCGCCATTGGTGAGGATGGCATCTTCCGGCAGAACCTTTCCGAGGTAGTCCATGATCGGGCCCATCTGGACGGCGCCCGGGCCGGTCTGCGGCGGCGTCGACCATTCGAGATAGGCGGCGTGCGCCTTTTCCGTCTCGGCCGCCCAGGCAGGCTTGGCCGTTGGCTTGCGCCTGGCGAAAGCCTCGACAAAAGCGGCGGGCGACGCGTTAATCGCTATCGTCGGCCGGTAGACGCGGCCGAGCTCGCCGGCATCGGCATGGACATGCACCAGTGCCTGATCGGGGTAGGGGCTCTTCAGCAGCGTGTAGTCGGAAGACGGCATCTCGCCCAGGCGGCCGCCGATCAAAAGCACGACGTCGGCCTGCTTGATCCGCTCCCCCAGCTTGGGATTGATGCCGATGCCGACATCGCCGGCGTAATTCGGATGCAGATGGTCGAAAAGCATCTGGCGCCGGAAGGAGCAGCCGACCGGCAGTGACCAGGTCTCGGCGATCTGGCGCATATGCGCCACCGCTTCCTCGTTCCAGCGCGTGCCGCCGAGGATGACGAAGGGACGCTTGGCATTGCTCAGCAACATCTCCAGCGCGTCTAGCTCGGCTTCACCGGGACGCGTCTCGACCGGCGTGTGCGGGAGCGCTTCCGGCGCCTCGACCTCGTCGGTCAGCATGTCCTCCGGCAGCGAGATGACCACCGGGCCGGGACGGCCGGAAGTCGCCACGGCGAAGGCGCGGGTCACGAATTCCGGAATGCGCGCGGCATCGTCGATCTCGACCACCCATTTGGCAATGTCGCCGAAGAAGCGCTTGTAATCGACCTCCTGGAAGGCCTCGCGCTCCTTGGCGTGGCTGGCGACCTGGCCGATGAACAGGATCATCGGCACCGAATCCTGCATCGCGATATGGACGCCGGCCGAAGCGTTGGTGGCCCCGGGGCCGCGGGTGACGAAGCAGATACCGGGCTTGCCGGTCAGCCTTCCTTGGCAGTCGGCCATCATCGCGGCACCGCCTTCCTGGCGGCAGACGATGGTGCGGATCGAAGAGTCATGCAGCGCGTCGAGGACGGCGAGATAGGATTCGCCCGGAACACAGAAGATGCGGTCGGTGCCGTTCGCTTCGAGCGCCTCGACGATCAGTTGTCCGCCGGTTTTCATTTTGCTGCTCTCTCCAGTTCGGCAAGGATTTCTTGCGTGTGTTCGCCAAGGCGCGGCGAGGGTCGTTCATAGACGAGCGGCGTGCCCGACATCACCATCGGCGCGCGCACCGAAGGCAGGCGATTGCCGTGGCCGTCGTCGAGATCGAGCCGCATGCCGCGCGCGATGGTCTGTGGGTCGTCGAACATCTGGCCAATCGTGTTGATCGGGCTTGCCGGCACACCGGCAGCCTCGAGCTTCGCCAACAGCGGATCGCGGTCCCAGGTGCTCAGCATCGCGATAATCAGCTCGCGCAGCTTCACCCGGTTGGCGACGCGGGCAGGGTTGGTGGCGAAATCCGGATTGGCGGGCAGATCGGTCAGCCCGACCGCCGCGCAGAACTTGCCGAACTGGCCGTCATTGCCGACCGCCAGGATGATGTGGCCGTCCCTGACCGGCAGCACCTCGTAAGGGGCGATGTTCATATGCGCATTGCCCATCTGCACCGGCGACTTGCCGGAAATCAGATAGTTGAGGTTCTGGTTGCCGAGCGCCGAGATCTGGCTGTCGAAGAGCGCCATGTCGATATGCTGGCCCTCACCGGTCTTTTCGGCGTGGCGCAGTGCTGCCTGGATGGCGATCACCGAATAGAGGCCGGTGAAGAGATCCGAGATGGCGACGCCGGCCTTCTGCGGCTCGCGGCCGGGCTCGCCGGTGATCGACATCATGCCGGCCATGGCCTGGATGATGAAATCGTAGCCGGCGCGCGGCGCGTAGGGACCGTCCTGACCAAAGCCGGTGATCGAGCAATAAACGAGGCGCGGATTGATCGCCTTCAGGCTCTCGTAGTCGAGGCCGTATTTCTTCAGGCCGCCGAGCTTGAAATTCTCGATCAGCACGTCGGCGGTGGCGACCAGCTTGCGCAGCGTCTCGGCACCGTCGGGCTTGGAGAAATCGACGGCGATGGAACGCTTGCCGCGATTGCAGGAGTGGTAATAGGCGGCCGACAGGTTCTCGCCGTCATGGCTCATGACGAAGGGCGGACCCCATTTGCGCGTATCGTCGCCGCCATCGGGGCTCTCGACCTTGATGACGTCGGCGCCGAGATCGGCAAGCAACTGCCCGGCCCAGGGACCGGCCAGGATGCGGGCGAGTTCGACAACGCGGATGCCTTTCAGCGGAGGTTCGGCCATGGATCACCGTAATGGGGTCGGAAACGCAGGCTCTATCAACAGCAGCGGTACCTGTCACGGCCCTTGCAGTGGGCCACGCCGGATCAGGATTTCAGCACGCTGTCCGCCCAAGCGACGAAATCATTCATGACGGCATTGCGGTTGATCTCGTTCAGGCTTTCATGGCGGGTTTGCGGGTAAACCTTTGAAACCAGATTCGAAAAGCCCATTGCCTGCATGCGCGTTGCCAGGTGATGGACCGCCTTGCCATAGTCCGATGCGGGATCCTTCTCGCCGCCGACAAGGTTGATGAAGAGATCGCGGCGGACGCCGGTGAAGCTGGAATCCTTGCCGGCGTGAAGCGCCATGTCGACTACGTCGCGCCACATCGAGACCGACGCATCCCAGCCGCAGAGCGGGTCGGCGATATATTTGTCGACCTCGACCGGGTCGCGCGACAGCCAATCGAACAGGGTCCGGTGATTGGGAACCGCCTTGCCCCAAGCCTGGAAGGTGAGCTTGGGCAGAAGCCGCGACGGCACGTCGGAGCCGAGCCGCATCCGCTCCCAGCCTAGAATGCCAAGCGCCAGTTGCCCGAGCCGGCCTTGCGAGAAATTGCCGTTCCAGATCGCGGCGGCATGGACACGCCCGGAATGGCGCAGGACAAAGTTCAGCGCGACCGAGGCGCCCAGCGAATGTCCAAAGGCGATCACCGGCAAGCCCGGATGCTCGGCCGCGATCAGGTCGTGCACGGCCTCGACATCGGCGATCACCTTGGCGATGCCGTCGCTATCGGCGAATTTGCCGAGCGGCGCGTCGGGCGCCTTCGTCGCGCCATGGCCACGATGGTCATGGGCATAGACGTGGAATCCGCGCGGCGCGAGATAATCGGCAAAGCGGGCATAACGCGCCGCATGCTCGGCCAGTCCATGGTTGATCTGGACCACGGCGCGTGGCTTCGCCTCCGCGTGTTTCACATAGAGGTTGAGGTCGGCCCCGGTCGGTGAGGCCAGGCTGGTCTTTCTGTCGAATGGCATGTGTCGCTCCCTCGGCAACGTTGGGCGCGGCGTTTGCCGGCGTCAAGAGGATGAGCGCGCTTGCGAACATGCCAATGGGAAGCGCTCAGCTGGGGATTGTTTTTTCGAGCGGCGAAAAAGATCGCAATTCTGACACGTCGACTGTTCTAGTGTGACGTATTCAATACGGTTCAATGATCGCCGGGAGAGCGGGATGCGGGTTTGGGCATTATGGGGTTCGATGGTGCTGGCTCTGGCCGGCGCCGGGGTGGCGCATGCCGACGTGAAGATGAGCGGCACGTTCGTTGCCGACAGCGCCTGCCCGGCGACGCAGGCCATCAAGAGCGGCAAGAACCCCGGCAACATCTCGACCGAAGCCGGCAAAAGCTACGACCTTCTTGCCGGCAACAAGGACGAGCCCACGCACTACCTTATCCAGGTGCCGGGCGCCGACCCAGAGCGGCGCTGGGTGAAGATCAGCTGCGGCCACGTCAACGGCGGCAGCGCTGCGACCATGCCGGCGCCTTCCGGCCAGGCCAAACCGTCGCCGTCAGCCTCCGGAAAACCCGAATATGTCTTTGCGCTGAGCTGGCAGCCGGCTTTCTGCGAGACCAAGGCGAGCAAGCCCGAATGCAAGGCACAGAGCCCGAGCGAGTTCGATGCCTCGCACTTCACGCTGCATGGGCTGTGGCCGCAGCCGAACGGCAATTTCTATTGCCAGGTCTCGGCGAACGACAAGGCCAATGACAATCCGGCGCATTGGGGAGACCTGCCGCCGGTCGAGCTCGACGCAGAGACGCGTGCCGAGCTCGACCAGGTGATGCCGGGCACTGCCTCCAAACTGGAGCGGCACGAATGGATCAAGCACGGCACCTGCTACGGCAAGAACCAGCAGGACTATTTCTCAGACGCGCTGAACCTGATGCGGGCGGTGAACGCCTCGGCGGTGCGCGATCTGTTCAACAGGAACATCGGCAAGCAGCTGACGTCGGATGCGATCCGCGGCGCCTTCAACCAGGCTTTCGGTCCCGGCGCCGGGGATCGCGTACGCGTGTCCTGTCTGGTCGACCCGTCGAGCGGCAGGCGTATGATCGGCGAGATCACGCTCGGCCTGTCCGGTCCGATCGGCCCGGACAGCAAGCTGGCCGATCTCCTGATGGCATCGGCGCCGACAGCCAAGGCCGGTTGCCCGAAGGGCACGGTCGACGCGATCGGTTTTCAATAGGCGAGAATTTTGGTCAGCCCGTTCTTTGTCAGGCTGATCGGGAGGCCGTCTGCAGGATGATAGCCTCGCTGCCAGGTTCGCCGACCACGCGGTCGCGGCCGCTCAACTTCGCCTTGTAGAGGCGCTGGTCGGCCAGCGCGAAAATGTCGGCAAGACAGCGCGTCGTCTCGCTGACGGTGGAGACGCCGGCACTCACGGTGATGTTGTAGCGGCCGGTATGCGCCGACGTCTTCGTGGCGTTCCTGATAGTCTCGCCGAGCAGCCTGGCCGGCGCGTGCGACTGTTGCGTCAGCACGGCGAATTCCTCGCCGCCGATGCGGAACACCTGATCGTTGCCGCCGACGGTCTCGGCCAGCAGGGCAGCCATCGATTTCAGCACCTTGTCGCCCTCGGCATGACCGAAGCTGTCGTTGATCGACTTGAAATGGTCGACGTCGACGATGAGCAGGCTGAGCGGCTTGCCGATCCTGATGGCGGACGACACCGCGGACTCGCCGTCGGCATCGAAACTGCCGCGATGCAGCAGGCCGGTGAGGCCGTCGCGGCCGACATATTTGATCAGCGCTTCGTAGCGTTCGCGATAGGTGAGGGCGTCGAAAATGTCGGAGAGGCCGCGTGGCACGGCGACATCGTGGTCTTCGATCCATTTCAGATAGGCGACGAGCATGCCGCTATAGGCAAGCGCGGCGCCCATCTTGGCGAACCAGCCGCCGAAGAAGACCTCGAGCGGCGCGCCGGCGACGAAATGCAGCGCGGTGAAGAAGCCGGCCTGATCGAAGGTGAGCACGCAGGCGACCGATGCGAGGATGCGCATGAATGGCCTAGCGCGCAGATAGCTGCCGAGCTTCTCGTAGAGCAAGATGATCAGGATGGAGTCGACGAAGAGCAGCGAGGTGCCCCAGACCATCAGCCAACCCATCTCGTCGATGAAGGCGATATCGGGAAGCTTGCCGCTTGGAAGTGGAGCGATCGCGTGCAGGCGCAGGACCAGCACCAGCCCTATCATCACGGCGTTGCCAAGCAGCAGGCCGTAGATCGGCTGGCGAACCGTCGCCGCATCCTCCTTCATGTAGAGCAGAAGCAGCATGACGAGCTTGCCGGAGAAGAGCACGGCGGAGCCCGGCGACACCAGCCCGAACGGCAGCGCGACATAGAAGACGCTGGCAAGGTAGGTTTCGAGGAAGTGCATGACGCCGAGCGCGCAGATGAACACGCCAAGCCCGATGCGGCGCCGGAAACGGAAAAGCGTGACCATGGCGCCGAAATAGAGAACCGCTTCGGCAAGGAGCAGGGCACCGTTCAGCACGTCGTCGATCCGATCCTTCCCCGAAACCGCAGCATGACCGCGATTTCCCAACCTAACATCGTTTTGAAGGCGAATGGTTAAGCTCTGATTTCGCACGATCGCGAGAGCGGCGAAAAAGCCCTGAGTGAATTTGGGCGCCGCAAACCGGCGAATCCGCGCGGATTGGCGCGTTTCGCGCCGAAAGCGATTGCCGTTCGACGCTTCATCGCCTACATAGCGCCCAACCCCCATCCACCTTGACACTTCAGTTTCCAGGGAAAGCGCGCGTGGCTCGCCAGTTCATCTATCACATGTCCGGCCTGTCAAAGGCCTATGGCACCAAGAAGGTGCTCGATAACGTTCACCTGTCCTTCTATCCGGATGCCAAGATCGGCATTCTCGGCCCCAACGGCTCGGGCAAGTCGACGATCCTGCGCATCATGGCCGGGCTCGACAAGGAGTTCCAGGGCGAGGCATGGCTGGCCGAGGGCGCAACCGTCGGCTACTTGGCGCAGGAGCCGCAGCTCGACAACACCAAGACCGTGCGCGAGAACGTCATGGACGGCGTCGCCAGGAAGACCGCCATCATCGAGCGCTATAACGAGCTGATGATGAACTATTCCGACGAAACCGCGGACGAGTCGGCCAAGCTCCAGGACGAGATGGACCGGCTCAATCTTTGGGACCTGGAGCAGCAGGTCGAAATGGCGATGGACGCGCTGCAGTGTCCACCGCCCGACTCCGAAGTGACCAACCTGTCGGGCGGCGAGCGCCGCCGCGTGGCGCTGTGCCGGCTGCTGCTCGAGCAGCCCGACCTCTTGCTGCTCGACGAGCCGACCAACCATCTCGACGCCGAGACCACGCAATGGCTGGAAAAGCATCTGCGCGACTATCCGGGCTCGGTGCTGATCATCACCCACGACCGCTACTTCCTGGACAACGTGACCGGCTGGATCCTCGAGCTCGATCGCGGCCGCGGCATCCCTTACGAGGGCAATTACACCAAATATCTCGACGCCAAGGCCAAGCGCCTGATCCAGGAAGGCCGCGAGGACGACGCCCGCCAGAAGTCGATCTGGCGCGAGCGCGAGTGGATCCAGTCCTCGCCCAAGGCGCGCCAGACGAAGTCCAAGGCGCGTATCAAGGCCTATGAGGAACTGGTCGAGCAGTCGCAGAATCGCAAGCCGACCGACACGCAGATCGTCATCCCGTCGAGCGAGCGCCTCGGCAACCTCGTCATCGAGGTCGAAGGCCTCAACAAGGGCTTCGGCGACGAGCTCTTGATCGAGGATCTGTCGTTCAAGCTGCCGCCGGGCGGCATCGTCGGCGTCATCGGCCCGAACGGCGCCGGCAAGACGACGCTGTTCAAGATGATCACGGGCCAGGAAACACCGGATGCCGGCTCGATCCGCAAGGGCGAGACGGTGCGGCTCGGCTATGTCGACCAGAGCCGCGACGCGCTCGACCCGAATAAGACCGTATGGGAAGAGATTTCCGGCGGCGCCGAGGTCATCAAGCTCGGCAAGCACGAGGTCAACAGCCGCGCCTATTGCTCGTCGTTCAACTTCCGCGGCGGCGACCAGCAGCAGAAGGTCGGCAACCTGTCGGGCGGCCAGCGAAACCGCGTCCACCTGGCCAAGATGCTGAAGGGCGGCGGCAACGTGCTTCTGCTCGACGAACCGACCAACGACCTCGATACCGAAACGCTGGGCGCTCTGGAAGACGCGCTCGAAGCCTATGCCGGCTGCGCCGTCATCATCAGCCACGACCGCATGTTCCTCGACCGCATGGCCACCCACATGCTCGCCTTCGAAGGCGACGCTCATGTCGAATGGTTCGAAGGCAATTTCGAGGAATATGAGAAGGACAAGCTGAGGCGCCTGGGCGCCGAAGCGGCGACTCCGCACCGCATGACCCACAAGCGGCTGACGCGGTAGGATCAGTCCCCAAGGGCGGCGAACAAAGCAAGGTTCTCACATGGCTGACTGGTCCGCCGCCCAATATCTGAAGTTCGAGGATGAGCGCACACGGCCCGCGAGGGATCTGGTGGCGCAGGTGCCGGTCGATTTTCCGCGCCGCGTCGTCGATATCGGCTGCGGTCCGGGCAATTCCACCGAGCTTCTGGTCGAGCGCTGGCCGGATGCCCAGGTGAGCGGCTTCGACACCTCGCCCGACATGATTGAGAAGGCGCGGGCGCGGCTGCCGAATGTCAATTTCGAGCTGGCGGATGCCGCCGGATGGCAGCCCGAGCATCCCATCGACGTCATCTTCGCCAATGCCGTCTTCCAATGGCTGCCGGAGCATCCGGCGGTGTTCCAGCGGCTGATGGGATTGCTGGCGCCAGGCGGCGCCCTCGCCATTCAGATGCCCGACAATCTCGGCGAGCCTTCGCACCAGCTGATGCGCGAAACCGCGGCCGAGATGCCGTTCTCGGCGAAGCTCGAGGGTGCCGCGCGCGGGCCGCTGCCGCCGGTGTCCTTCTATTACGATCTTCTGTCGCCGCTCGCCGACCGGCTCGACATCTGGCACACCATCTACAACCATCCGCTGGCCGATGCCGAGGCGATCGTCGAATGGGTCAAGTCGACGGGCCTGAAGCCCTTCCTCGATCCGCTCGATGCGGATGAGAAGAAGCTGTTCCTCGACAGCTACACCGCCAAGATCGCCAAAGCCTATCCGAAAATGGCTACCGGCAAGGTGCTGCTGCGCTTCCCGCGCATCTTCATCGTGGCCAAGCGCGCTTGAGCATCCACCACCTGAATGCCAGCGGTGGTTGTCGAATTAAGCTGGAATAAACCGGGCAAATGCGACAAGTGTAGCGCCTCGCCTCGGCACAACTTGGCGCCCCCTCGGACGGATTGGACATGCATCGCGTCATCATCAGCGGCATCGGCGCCGAAATCCCTGAACCCGTCATCACCAATGAAGAGCTGGTCGCAAGCTTCAACAACTGGGTCGATACCGAGAACGCGCGCCGCGCCGACACCGGCGAGCCGCTTTTGCAAAAGTCGGACAGCGACTTCATCGTGCATGCCTCGGGCGTGAGAAGCCGTCATGTAATCGAGCGCGAGGGTATTCTCGACCCGACCCGCATGTCGCCGCGCATTCCGGCGCGGCCCGACGACGCGCTGTCGCTGGAGGCGGAGTTCGGCCTCGCCTCGGCCAGGAAGGCGCTTGCCCATGCCGGGGTCGACGGGTCGGACATCGACCTGGTGATCTGCTCGGCCTCGCACCACCAGCGGCCCTATCCGGCCATCGCCATCGAGATGCAGGAGGCGCTGGGCACCAAAGGCGCCGGCTTCGACATGGGGCTTGGCTGCTCTTCCGCCGCGGCGGCGCTGCATGTCGCGGTCAACCTGGTGAGGGCAGGGGCGCATAAGCGCATCCTGGTGTCGACGCCGGAGATCATCACCGGGCATCTCAACTTCCGCGACCGGCAGACGCATTTCATCTTCGGCGACGCCTCGGTCGCCATGGTCGTCGAGGGGCTGGCGCAAGGCGAGAAGCAGCCAGGACGTTTCGAGGTGCTCGACACGCGCACCTGGACGCAGATGTCGAACAACATCCGCACCAATCTCGGCTATTACACGCGCACCGCCCAGGACGATCCCTACATGATCAACCTGGAAGGCAACCTCATCAAGCAGGTCGGCAACAAGGTGTTCAAGGAAGTCACCGTCGCCGGCCAGAAATTCATCGTCGAATTCCTGGCCGAGCACGGGCTGACGCCGGCAGGCATCCGCCGCTTCTGGCTGCATCAGGCCAATGCGCGCATGAATGCGATGATCCTGAAACTGTCCTTTGGCCACGACGTCGACCATGACCGCGCGCCGATGGTGCTGGAGCGGCTCGGCAACACCGCCGGCGCCGGCGCGATCGTGGCGCTGTCGGAGAACCATGCCGACATGAAGGCCGGCGATTTCGGCCTGATCTGCGCCTTCGGCGCCGGCTATTCGATCGGCGGTGCGCTGCTCAGGATGCTTTAAGCCGGCGCGAAGGGCACCAGCATCGGCACGCGCCTGGCGTAGTCGTCATAGGCCGGGCCGAGCTCGCCGCGCAGGAAGCTCTCTTCCAGCCGCGCCTTGACGACGACGCCGACGAGCAGCAGCGCGGCGCCGGCAATACCCCATACGGTGCCCTTGACGGCCATGGTGGCGAGGACAGACAGCAGCAGCCCGGCGTAGATCGGATGGCGGACCAGGCCGTAGGGGCCGGTATCGACCACGCGATGATCGGCCTTGGCCGTGACGTTTGCCGACCACAGGCGGCCGAGATGCAGGCGCGCCCACCAGGCGAAAGCGATGCCGATGGCGATCAAGGCGACGCATATCCAGGCTTCGGCAAGCGTCGGCGTCCACAGCCGCAGCCGGCCGGCATAGCCGTGCGCCGGCACGAACAGCAGGATGGTGCCGGCGAGCCAAAGGACCCGATAGCGCGCCTCCGACTTGAGATTGGCGCGCTTTTGCGCTGGATCTGCCCAGCTAGCGGCAAGGAGCCAGGATACCACCCAGAACAGCCAAAGCGCCGCTACAGCGTGTCCGACCTGCATGATCGAGCCTCCTCCCTCCCGATATAGCGCGCATCGTTTATGACGGCCGCACGGCGGCAATGCGACCCGTGTGCAGCGGGGCGGCGTTTTCTGGTAATAACGTCGTGATCGCCATCAAACGATGTGATCGGATCATCAGCGCTTTCGACTGGACCGCCTTCTCAGCGGCCTTTAGACCAGCGGCATGCAGGAAACGAACCTAGAGCTTTTTCCAGCGGCCGAACCGACAATCGACATCGTGCCCGGCCGCAAGCTGACGGCAAAGGCGGCGGCGCTCTATGCCGCTCCGCACGATCATTTCGAGACAAAACGGGTGGAGGAACTGCGGCTCGGCTTCGACGGCATCGAGGGCGATTTCCATGCCGGCGCAACGCGGCGGTCGGGCGGGCGCGAGCCTTGGTATCCGCGCGGCACCGAAATGCGCAACGAGCGGCAATTGTCGCTTGTGGCCGCGGACGAGCTCGCCATCATCGCGCAACGCATGGGGATCGAGCAGATCAAGCCGGAGTGGATCGGCGCCAATCTTCTGGTCGAGGGCGTGCCGCATCTTTCGATGCTGCCGGCCGGCTCGCTGATGTTCTTCAAGGGCGGCGTGACGCTCAAGGTCGACGGCCAGAACAAGCCGTGCCGGTTCGCCGGGCAGTCGATCGCCGAGCATGTCGGCGCAGCGGATCAGGAGGCCACCGCGCTGCTCTTCCCAAAGGAGGCGAAACGGCTGCGCGGCCTTGTCGCCTGGGTCGAGAAGCCGGGCGTCATAAGAGCTGGCGAAGAGATTTCCATCCGGGTGCCCGAGCAGTGGATCTATCGGGCCTGAACAAAGAGGCCGCGCCGCTTTCGCGGGGCGGCGTTCGCGGTTAGGCCGCCTTGCGGTTCTTGTTGGCGCCCTGCGCCATTACCGAGACGTGATCCCATTTCTCCCAAGTGGCGATGCGGTTGGCATATTCCTGCCGGATCATCGGCAGTCCGCCGTCGCCGAAGAAGACCCTGAGCGGCGGCTCTTCGGCATCGACGATCGCCAGCATCGCCGGGCCGGTCGCTTGCGGATCGCCAGCGACGGAACGGCTGCGGCGCTCGGCCATCGCTGCGCGGACCGGCTCATAGGCGTCCAACGGCTTGGAGACCTTGGCCGACGGCCCGGCCCAGTCCGTGGAGAAGCCGCCCGGCTCGACCAAGGTCACGTGAATGCCGAACTCCGCGACCTCCAGGCTGAGCGACTGGCTGAAGGCTTCCAGCGCCCATTTTGAGGCGTGATAAAGGCCGAGCGAGGCAAAGGCGTTGACGCCGCCGATCGAGGAGATCTGGATGATGTGGCCTGAGCGTTGCGCCCGCATGACGGGAAGCACGGCCTGGGTCACCCAAAGCGCTCCGAAGACGTTGGTCTCGATCTGGTCGCGCGCCTCCTGCTCCGTGACCTCCTCGATGGCGCCGAAATGGCCGTAACCGGCATTGTTGACGACCACGTCGAGCCGGCCGAAACGCCTGTGCGCTTCGGCAATCGCGGCGTCGACCGCCTGTTTATTGGTGACGTCGAGCTGCATGGCAGCAACCTTGTCGCCATATTTCTTCACGAGATCGGCAAGCGTGCCTGCGTCGCGCGCGGTTGCGGCGACGCGATCGCCGCGGGCGAGAGCGGCCTCGGCCCAGACGCGGCCAAAACCCTTCGACGATCCGGTGATGAACCAAACCTTATCAGTCATGATCTGCTATCCTTGCCCAGAGGGCGATGAATTCGGGGGGTAAACGGAGGAATCTCCGTTTATCCCCATGTACGGCGCCGCCGCCGTTTTTCCAGAGGCGGCACCCGAATTAATTGGCGGGATGCGGCGTAGAGGGCGCAGCCGCCTATTCGTCCTCGTCGTCTTCCTGAAGCAGGCGTGTAGCGCGCCAACGGGTGAGCACCTCATTGGTCCGCCCGATGACGAAGAAGCGCGCCGAATCCCGGTCATAGCCCTCGGCGAGCAACTTCTCATAATCTGTGTGGACATGGCGGACATGGGCGATGGTGGCCAGCCATACCGCGATCGTCGGGGGCAGGGTCTTCATATGCACGGAACCGGCGTCGGCGCGGATCTTTTCCATGTCGGCATAGGGCGCAAGCGGCAAAAGTGCGGTCAGCGCCTTGGCGATGGCACGGCGGCGGCCGGTGGGGGCGCTCATTTCTCGTCTCGCCCGGCAATCGTCGCTTCCGGGAAGGCATCCGTGGAAGCGTAATAAGGCTTGATGTCGATGACCGGTGTGCCGTCGAGCACATCGATGGCGTCGATCTCGATCCGACCGGCCTCGATGTCGAGCGCGGCGAGCTTCGCTACATGCAGGCCGACAGGGTTGGGCCGGGCAGGGGAGCGCAGCGAGAAAACGCCTTTCGGTTCAGCCGCGTGGCGCGGTTTCTGCACAATCAGATTCCGCGGCGCGTGATGCAGCCAGGACAGGATGACGACGTGGCTGGCGCGCTCCAGGTTTTGCAACCCCGGGCGATAGGGCTGGTCGATCAGGATTGTCGCGGGTTGCCCGGTTTCCCGGGCGGCGCGCATGTTCTTGGGGCAATGCTCGCGACTGGTCCATGGTGAGACGATGCGGCCGATGAAGACCACATGGCCGTCCGGCGGCAACTGCGCCGGGTCGACCGCAAGAAGCATTTCACCTTGGCGTGTCTCAAACATCCTGTTCATCCCGCCCAGAAACCGCCTGCCGGCGCGGATCGCGGCTGCGCCATTTTCTTGTCCGGAAGCGACATAGCGCTTGCCAGGGTATCAAAATCGACATAAACATATCTTTATATCTTTCAACGAGAGCCCGCTCATGCATGTCTCGCTCGACACAATGGTAGATACATTGAAGGCGGCGGCCGAATCCAGCCGGCTGCGCATCCTGGTGCTGCTTTCACGCGGGGATCTCACCGTCTCCGACCTCACCGAGATCCTCGGCCAGTCGCAGCCGCGCGTCTCGCGGCACCTCAAGCTGCTGCTCGATGCCGGGCTGATCGGCCGCTATCAGGAAGGGTCCTGGGCTTTTTTCAGGCTGACCGACATCGATAATTCGCGCGATTTCGTCCAGCGTCTGGTCTCGGCCATAAGCGAGGCCGATCCGCAGGTGGTGCGAGATCTCGAGCGGCTGGCGGCGGTCAAGCGCAAGCGGCAGGACCGGGCTGCCGAGTATTTCTCCGAGAATGCCGCGAGTTGGGATCATATCCGCTCGCTGCATGTGCCGGACCGCGCGGTGGAAGCGGCACTCATCAAGCTCGTCGGCAAGCGGCCGTTCCAGTCGATGCTCGACCTCGGCACCGGCACGGGCAGGCTGCTCGAAATCTTCGCGCCGCTCTACCGGCGCGGCGTCGGCATCGACATGTCGCGCGAGATGCTGAGCGTGGCGCGCGCCAATCTCGACAAGGCCGGCATCGCCAATGCGCAGGTACGCCAGGGCGACATCTTTTCGCCGCCGGTCGAGCGCAACGCCTTCGATCTCGTCACAATCCACCAGGTGCTGCACTATCTCGACGATCCCGCGCGCGCCATCGCCGAGGCGGCGAGGCTGCTCAGGCCATCAGGCCGGCTGATCGTCGTCGACTTCGCGCCCCACGCGCTCGAATTCCTGCGCGACCAGCACGCCCATATGCGGCTGGGCTTTTCCGACCGGCAGATGTCCGACTGGTTCGCCGAGGCCGGCCTCGATCTCGAGGACAGCCAGGAATTCGAGCCGCGTGGCGGTAACGAGGCAAGGCTTACGGTGAAGCTCTGGCTCGGCCGCGACCGGCGACTGCTGATCGCCGATCCATCCAATGACTCGCTACCCGCCAAGGCATATCCAATGGGGGAAACAGCCTGATGAACCAGTTCCGCTTTTCCCGCCGCCCCGACATCGGCGACAAGGTCCGGGTCTCGTTCGAATTCTTCCCACCGAAGACCGACGAGATGGAAGCAAGGCTCTGGGACACGGTTACAAAGCTGGAGCCGCTCAAGCCGAAATTCGTCTCGGTGACCTACGGCGCTGGCGGTTCGACCCGCGAGCGCACGGCGCGCACGGTCAAGCGCATCTTGAACGAGACGACGCTGACGCCGGCGGCGCACATGACCTGCGTCGATGCCGCGCGCGATCAGGTCGACACGGTCATTCGCGAATTCGCGGATATGGGCGTCAAACGTTTCGTCGCGTTGCGCGGCGATCCGGCGGCCGGTGTCGGCGCAAGTTACCACCCGCATCCCGACGGCTATGCCAATGGCGCCGAACTGGTCGGGGCGCTGAAGAACGCCGGCGATTTCGACATCTCGGTCTCGGCCTATCCGGAAAAGCATCCGGAAAGCCCGGATTTTGCCACCGACATCGATATGCTGAAGCGCAAGGCCGACAATGGCGCGACGCGGGCGATCACCCAGTTCTTCTTCGACAACGACCTTTACGAGCGCTATGTCGAGCGGGCGCGCCGCGCCGGCATCTACATCCCGATCGTGCCGGGCATCCTCCCGGTGCATAATTTCACCCAGGTCGCCAATTTCTCGTCGCGCTGCGGGGCGCTGGTGCCGGCCTGGCTGGCCGAGCGGTTCGAGGGGCTGGAGAACGACCCGCAGACGCATGCCCTCGTGGCCTCCGCCGTGGCCGCCGAACAGGTGCTCGACCTTGTCGAGCGCGGCGTCGGCGACTTCCATTTCTACACGATGAACCGCGCCGATCTCGTCTTTGCCGTCTGCCACATGATCGGCATCCGCTCGCATGAGACGGAGGCGGCGGGTTCGGCCGCCGCATAGGGCAGGCTGCAACGGAAAAGGCCGGGTAGAACCCGGCCTTTTCGAACTGTTTGGACTATATCTCGGTACTGGTCTTCCCGGTTTTGGCGGGTCAGGGAAGAACACCTATGATAAGGGCACCGATGAATGCGAATGCGGCACAAATCATCAACGCGTTGATCGGCCTCGTCAGTCCCATGCCATAGCCTCCTCTTCAGAGCTATGGCCGGAATCTAGAGTCATTTGGGTTACAGGCAAGCGGAAAACGTGCTGCAATGCGACATGATTGTGGGATTTGCGACTTCCGATTTATCGTTAGCCGTTGAAACTCTTCGGCAAAAGCCGCCTCAAGCGTTGTGAATAAATTGTGGCGGAGCCGTGGCATGACACCGCTACCATCGGCCAAACAGGCGACCGTCTATGGTGACCAGGCCGAGTCCGATCAGCGTCATGCCGCCGATTTCGAACAGCGCCAGGCGCTCGCCGAGGAACAGGAAGCCGAGCAGCACCGCACTGACCGGCACGACCAGGGTGACCAGCGAGGCATTGGTGGCGCCGGCCGAGGCGACGAGATTGAAATAGAGGATGTAAGCAAAGGCGGTTGAAAGCAGCGCCAGGCCCAGAACCGCGGCCCAGACGGGCGGCGAGACCGAGAAAAGCCCCGCGGGGCCATACGCAATCAGCACGAGCGGGATCATGATGATGGTCGATGCGGTCAGCTGTCCGGTGGCGATGACGGGCGATGGCACGCCCTTGAAGCGGCGGGCGATCATCAGGGCGACGGCGTAGGAGATCGAAGCGCCGATCAGTGCGAACTTGGCCCACACCGGTCCGCCAAGCCCGGCAAGCAGGCCGGGTCCGATCATCACCGCGGTGCCGGCGACACCGAGCGCGATGCCGGCGAACTTGTTCCAGGACAGCTTCTCGTCGATGGTGAGCGCATTGGCCAGGATCAGCGTCCAGAACGGCGTCGTGGCGTTGAGCACCGAAGCGACGCCGGCGCCGAGCTGCGTCTGGCCGGCGAAGATCAGCGAGAAGGGCACGACATTGTTGGTGAGCGCCAACAGGAAGAACAGGCCGGCATGCGGGAAGGCGAGCCGGAACGAAGGGCCGCGGGCTGCCAGATAGAGGTGAAGTGCCGCCGCGGCGATGGCGACGCGGAACAGCACCAGCGCCAGCGGATGGATCTCGGAAACGGCGATGCGGGCAAAGAAGAACGAACCGCCCCAGATCGCGCCGAGCAGGAGAAGCTGCGCCCAATCCTTGAGCGTCATCGCTCCGCGCGTCGGCGCGGCGCCGGCCGTAATCGACATGTCCTGTTCCTCCCCGGGGCCGATCGCAACCTCGGCCCCTAAAGCATCTCAAGAACCGATATCGGGTTCGGCGGCAAGAGCCACCCGAAACATGACCGCTGGTTTAGCGTCGCCAAAATGTGCAGCAGGCCGCTCCGGATCGCCAAGACACAGAACTGTTTTCTTTGGCGGCTAGCTAGGATTAATTGTGCGCGCTCCAGACCTGAGGATTCGTCCATGCAGCGATTCGAAAATGCCCGTGAGGCGGCACTGGCGCTTCGTCCCGACGACCCGGTCTACTGTTTCCGCCCGCAGGTGTTGAAGGAGGATGCCCTGCAGTTCATGGGCATGTTTCCCGGCAAGACCGCTTATGCGGTCAAGACCAATGGCGAGCAGATCGTTCTCAAGACGCTGGTCGAGGCTGGCGTCAGCGCCTTCGATGTCGCCTCGCCCGGCGAGTTCGCCGCCGTGCGCGCCGTCTCGCCCGACGCCGAGATGCTCTACATGCATCCGGTCAAAGCGCAGTCGGACATCAAGCTGGCGCTTGAAAAATACGGCATCCGGGTGATCTCGCTCGACCATGAGGACGAGATCACCAAGCTGACGCGCGTCGTGCGTGCGCTCGATATCGACCCGGGCGCTCTCACCGTCTTCGTGCGCATCCAGACCAAGGGCCACGCGGCTTACGAGCTGTCGAAGAAGTTCGGCGCCGGGCCGGCCAATGCGGTCGAGCTTGCCGAGCGGCTGAATCGCACGGGCTACAAGGTCGGCCTCTGCTTCCATGTCGGCAGCCAGATCGAGGATCCCGATACCTATGAACGTGCGCTCGCCTCGGCGGACTGGGTGCGCAACCGCCTGACCTTCGACATTGCCGGGCTGGATGTCGGCGGCGGCTTTCCCGCCGAATACGGCCACGACCCCAATCGCAGGCACATCGAGATGCCGTCGCTCGGCCAATTGATGTCGCGACTCGCCGGCGACCTGAAAGAATATCAGTTTGACCAGATGCCCCTGGTGGCCGAGCCCGGACGCGTGATCGTGGCGCGGTGTCTCTCGCTGATCGTGCGGGTGCTGTTGCGCAAGGGCAAGCGGCTCTACATCAATGACGGCATCTGGGCCTCGCTGTCGGATTCATGGACCGGCAAGATCACGCTGCCGGCCCGCTTCATTCCCGATCCCGCGATCCGTACCCGCAACGGCGACGAGAAAACCATCGTACCGTTCAAGG
The DNA here is from genome assembly GCF_020165175.1 of Mesorhizobium sp. CA16. NCBI lineage: Bacteria > Pseudomonadati > Pseudomonadota > Alphaproteobacteria > Hyphomicrobiales > Phyllobacteriaceae > Mesorhizobium > Mesorhizobium sp. CA16. The sequence goes on along the minus strand of NZ_JAIUHP010000007.1, from coordinate 65,688 downwards.
TCTGCGGCGCGACCTGCGATTCCGTCGATATCCTTTCCAGGCCATTCTGGCTGCCGGAAACGGTCGACACCGGCGACTGGATCGAGATCGGCCATATCGGCGCCTACTCGCTGTCGCTGAGGACCCGCTTCAACGGCTTCTTCCCAGACACATTTGTCGAGGTGACGACGCCGTTCGACGAGGGCGACGCGCCGCAGGGGTTCGCGAGTTTGGAGACGATGGCGGATTAGGAGTAGGGAGTAGCGAATAGCGAATAGCGAATAGTGTGTAAGCGAAAGAAGCGCCGGCCAACCCTATTCGCTACTCTCTATTCGCTATTCGCTCTCACAATTTCGCCAAAAGCTCGGGCGTCGGCCAACCGTCTACCGGCAGGCCAAGGCGCATCTGCTCCTTGCGGACCGCTTCGCGCGTGTTGGTGCCCAGGATGCCGTCGACGGTGCCGACGTCGTAGCCCTTGGCCTCTAGCTTGGTCTGCAGCGCCTTGATCTGGTCGCCGCTCAGGCCTTGCTCGGGCGTGCGCGGATCGAATTGCGGCGCGCCGGCAAGGCGGCTCGCAAGCACTGCCGCCGTCAGCGCGTAGGTGAAGGACTGGTTCCATTCCAGATAGACGTCGAAATTGTCATAGGTCAGGAAGGCGGGACCCTTGCGGCCCATCGGCAGCGCCAGGCCAGCCTTGAGACCATTGTCGATGAGCGGGTTGCCGTTGGGTTCGGTGACGCCCCACTGCGCCCATTGCGACAGCGGCAGCTTGTTGGTGCGGCCGGTCTGGTCCCATGGCATTTCGTCGGGGACGCGCACTTCCTGGACCCAGGGCTGGTCGCGCTTCCAGCCGCGCGACATGATCTTGTCGGCCGTGGTCATGATGACGTCCGGCACGCTGTTCCTCAGATCGACCTTGCCGTCGCCGTCGCCGTCGACGCCGCGCGCCAGATAGTCGGTCGGCAGGATCTGCGTCTGGCCGATTTCGCCGGCCCAGGCGCCCTTGACGTCGGCCGGCAGCACGCCGCGGTCGATCAAGGTAAGCAGCGGCACCAATTGCTGCCGAAACAGCTGAGGGCGGCGGCAATCATGCGAAAGCGTCACCAGCGCATTCAGCGTATGGAAGTCGCCCTGGACAGCGCCGAAGTCGGTCTCCAGCCCCCAGAAAGCAGCGATGATGGCCGGCTGGACGCCGAACTCCTTGTCGGCGCGGTCGAAGATTTCGGCATATTTCTTCAGATTGGCCGCACCCTGCTTCAGGCGGTAGGTCGAAATCATGCGGTTGGCAAATTCGGTGAAAGTCTGGGTGAAGACGCCCTGGGCGCGGTCGCGCGCCAGCGCCCGCTGGTCGATGGTGGCGTCCTCCAGCGCGTCGAGCCCGACGGCGCCGACGCCGGCTGCCTTGGCTTCTGCCGCGACGCCCTGTTTCCAAGCCTCGAAATCGCCGCCGCATTCCTGCGCCGCCGCGGGCATCGCAAGCGCGCCGACGAAGAGCGCCGCCAGGATTTCAACGCGCAATCGCATCGCTTTCCTTTCGAGACCGGCGCATGACCCGATCGCGACCCCGGACGGGATCGGACGGGCGCATGCGAGGATTTCAAAGTTCGGGAGCCTCGCTAGGCACTCGCACGAGTACGCCGCTCCAGATTACCAGCGGTTGCATGTTTCGCCGCCCGCCGTGTCGAAAAGCAGGCGCGGCGGCCGATGTCAACGGGTGTTCTGCCGCAGCCACTTCTTCCAGGCAGCTTCCGAGCCGTTGAAGACGTTGATGTCGGACTTGCCGGTCATGCCGGGCACGATGCCGGTGCCGGTGTACTGCCAGAAGGTGAAGGGGTGGCTGCCGTATTTCTCGCGCGGATGGCCGGCGACCGAGCGCAGCCAATAGGGATAGCCGCGGAAGGTCGCCAGTTGGTTGTCGTCGAAGAAGTCGACCGAGGTGTAGATGATCGGCTTCTTGCCGTAATAGCGCTCGACCATTTGCAGGAAGACGGTCATCTCGCTGCGCACCGTGGCCGGGTCGGGGCGCAGCCTGCAGGTCGGCGATTTCGCGTTCCATTCCATGTCGAGCACCGGCGGCATTGCCGACGGGTCTCTCGGGACATTGGCGATGAACCAGCGCGCCTGGATTTCGGCCGGCGTGCAGAAATAAAAGAAATGATAGGCCGCGCGCGGGACGCCGGCGGCCCTTGTACGCGCCCAGTGCTCGTTGAAATAGTCGTCGAAACGATCGCCGCCCTCCGTCGCTTTGATGAAGGCAAAGGAGATGCCGCTGGCCTTGGCGGTCGGCCAGTCGATCGAGCTCTGGTATTTGGAGACGTCCGTGCCGTGGATGGCGTAGGTCCATGGCGCGCCGCTGTCCCACTCATGCGGCTTGGAGTCCTCGAATTTGGGCGCGCGCACGGCAACCGCCTGCGACGACGGCGACAATGGTGAGAGGTCCTCCACAGTCGAGCAGGCGCCCAGCAGCGTAAGCATCAGGATGGCCGCAAGACGGCGCATGATATTCCCCGAGCCGGGATCAGCCGGCCGCTGATGGGTCCTTCATCGATGGTGGTCGCTTACGCGGGCCCCCTCCGGACGATCGCCCCACAGGACCGTCCCGATTTATTCCGTCCAAATCGTTATCCCAAAACCGCTGCGCACTTTTGGGCGACATGGAATCATTTGATCGCCGAACATGGTTGATAATCCATTGACGGCGCTCGACCATGCCGGCGATTTTGCGGAAGCAATGGCGGCAAATCGATGACATATATCGAGCCCGCGAATCCAAAAGGCGGGGAAAGATGCGGACTGTCGTTAAGTTCATCAAATGGCTGCTTGGGCTTGTGATCCTGGCGGTGGCGGCACTCTTCGCCTGGCTCTATTTCGCGCCGCCAGAACTCATCCGCGTCGGCTCCGGCTACTCGGCCAAGATCATCTGCTCGAACGTCTTCATCGCCGGCCGCGACGCCAAAGAGGTCCTGGCCGTCGACGTGCAGGCGCCGGGCCATCCGTTGCTGAAGCTGATGAAGGTCTCCGTCGACAAGGAGCGGGGACTGGTTTCGGCCGGCCTGCTTTGGGTTTTCGGCAAGAGTGTCGCGGTCGAGCGCGACGGCGTCGGTTGCGCGTCGGTTGCCGATGGCGACACCGGCAAGGCAAGGCAGATGTCGCTGCGCGCCGCGCCGCCGGCCGCGGCGCAACCCGACGCGCTCTGGCCCGATGGCGAGCGGGTCGATGCTTCGCAGCACCCCGAAGTCGCGAAGATCGTCGACGATGCCGCGATGGCCGGCACCGGCATGCGCGCCATCGTGGTGGTGAAGAACGGCCGGATCATCGCGGAGCGTTATGGCGAGGGCTTTTCGGCCAAGACGCCGCTGCTTGGCTGGTCGATGACCAAGACGGTGAATGCCGCGATCGTCGGCACGCTGGTCAAGGACGGCAAGCTGGCGCTCGATAACAAGGGGCTCTTCGCACCGTGGAAGGCCGATGGCCGCGCCGCCATCAGCCTTGCCGACATGATGGCGATGTCGAGCGGGCTGGCGTTCAACGAGGATTACGGCGACGTCGCCGACGTGACGCGCATGCTTTATCTCGAGCCGGACATGGCTCGCTTCGCCGAGGCCCAACCGCTGACCGGCGAGGTGGGAAAAGTGTTTTCCTACTCGAGCGGCACGGCGGTGATGCTGTCGCGGCTGTGGCAGGACGCGATCGGCGACAAGGCGAAGGCGCTGGCATGGCCGCGCACGGCGCTGTTCGAGCCGCTCGGCATGCATAGCGCGGTGCTCGAGACCGACGAGCAAGGCACCTTCGTCGGCTCGTCCTATCTCTATGCCACGGCACATGACTGGGCGCGCTTCGGCCAGTTCCTGCTGCAGGGCGGCGTCTGGAACGGAAACCAGATCCTGCCCGCCGGTTTCGTCGACTGGATGCGCGAGGCCGCACCGGCCTCAAAGGTGTATGGTAAAGGCCAGGTCTGGATCGAGGGGCCGGGCGATGAGGAAAATCCCGGCGCGGGCGTCGCTGCAGGCCTGCCCAAGGACACCTATTGGATGGAGGGCCATGACGGCCAGACGGTGGCGATCATTCCGTCTGAGCAGTTGGTGGTGGTGAGGCTAGGTCTGACGCCGCGCAAGTTTGGCTATCGGCCACAAGCGATGGTCAGCGCGCTGGTGAAGGCCCTGCACTGATCGCGTTCTTTTATTTGCGGGATCCGATCACGGCCAGCCAGGCGTAGCCGCGATAAAGCGTTCTGAAGCGGAAGGTTGCGCCAGTGCGCTGCGATTCCGATTCAAGTACGTCGCGCAGCGAGGCGCGCGGCGCGACATGGAATTTCCGCAGCCAGCCGCGCAGCAGGGAGCGGAACCAGTGCGGCAGGCCTTCCTGTTGGCCGAAATCGACGACATGCAGCGAACCGCCGGGCGCGAGCGCCGCAAGGGCTGCCGAAACCGTCTTTTCCCAGCCGGGGATCATCGACAGCGAATAGGACACGAAGACGCGGTCGAACTGCGCGATGCCGAAGAGCGCCATGGCATCGAAGTCGGTTGCGTCGCCACGCGACAGCCTGACTTTGTCGGACAGGCCTTCGCGAGCAATGGCCGCGCTAGCCGTCTCCAGCATCTCGGCCGAGATGTCCAAACCGAAGAAGCGCGCATCCGGATAGCGGCGGGCGGCAAGCGCAATGTTGCGGCCGGTGCCGCAGCCAAGCTCCAGCACGGTGCCGCCTTGCGGCACGTCCAGCCCGTCGATCAGCCGGTCGCGGCCGAGCAGGTAGTATTTGCGGGTCAGATCATAGATATGGCGCTGCCAGCGGTAGACGCCGTCCATCAGTTCGGCATGGCTGGCCGGCAGCTCCGTCGTGCTCATGCCGGCCGCTTCACATAGAGATGGAAGCCGCCATAAATGGCCGAGCGGTCTTTTGCCGAATATTCGCGCGAGGCGTCGGCCTCGTAGGTCCACTGGTCGAGCAGCGAACTGGAGACACGGCCGGGCAGGAGGCTCGGTTCGGCCGCGGTGCGGAAGATGACGCGGGCGCCGGCCGAGGCCGTGCGAGTGATCTCGGTCCACAGCGCGTTGAGCAGGTCGTCGGTCATCCAGTCCTGCGCGTCGAGCAGGACGAAGCGATCGACGGTGCCGGCATCCTTGGCGGCCAGGAACTTGATCAGATTGGCGTGGTGGATGGCGACGCGATCGATGTTGTCGCGGATCGTCTTGTAATTGCGCTCTTCCAGATAAGCAGGCAGCGCGGCCTCGCCGGGCTGCGGATAACGGCGGGCAAAGGCCTGCCAGGCGAAATAGTTGTTCTTGAGCGGGAAATCGCAGGCGAGCTTTTCAAGGCGCGCCTTGAGCACGCTCGCCATCGAGCCGTCGCCAGAGGTGATCAGCGAGTCATACTGCGCCGGCGGAATGCCGAGGCCGAACAGCGAGGCCTTGCGCGAGGTCGCCCAGCGCAGCAGCTTCTTGTCGAAGACCGGTGCCAGTTCCTCATTGAAGAAGCGGCGCTGCTCGCCGATGTTCTCCGCCTTCATGATGCCGGCGGGATCGACGCCGAACAGTTTTGCGACGCGATGGCCCATTGCGATGAAGAGGCCGAGCAGGCCGGTCTGGTAGAAGTTGCGGTCGAAAACCGAGATGCGGCGGCGGCCGCGCCAGTTGCGGCGTTCCCAGTAATGGCGGCTGACCGGATCGAGATGCGGCGCGATGAAGCGATCATAGGCATCGGAATTGTGGCTGGTGCCGGCGGCGCCGAAGAAACGGAACAGGTCGCCCTGCGACGGCAGGTGGCGCACCGCTTCCAGCTTCATGCGGTTCAGCGCGACATGCGCGGCATTGAGATCAACGGCGTCGATCCGGGCCGGCGTGCGGGTCAGGTAAGCCAGGATGTTGCAGCCGCCCGAGGCGATCGTGACGACTCGGTGCCCGGCGCCAAGTTGCATGGCCTCCATGTCGACATCGGGATCTTCCCAGATCTGCGGATAGACGAGGCCGGAGAACAGGAAAGCGAAGAGCCGCTCGGAAATGCCGTCCTTCGACAATGCCCGGTTCTGGTAGACGGCCTTTCCGACTTCCTTGCCTCGACGATAAACGAGTTCTCCGGATACGTCCGACATGGAAAGGTGATTCCCCGTTTGCTTTGGCGCAAGCGGGTAGCGCAGCGGCATGACAGACAGGTGACAGCCTGTTGACGCTGTTTTTACGCTTTTCCGAACGCTCCGGGTGTCGGCGTGGTGACGATGACGGCCTCGCCGGCATCGAGCGTGGTCTGGTCGCAGGCCTTCAGGACGTCGACCGAGCCGTCATTGCGCCTGACCTTGGTCGAGCCGGCCTCGCCGTCGCCGCCGCCTTCGAGGCCCTGGGGCGGCCGGTTGCGGTGCGACGACAGGATCGCGCATTCCATCTTTTCGAGGAAGCGGATGGTGCGCCTGGTGCCGTCGCCGGCGTTCCACTTGCCCTTGCCGCCGGAGCCTTCGCGGATATGGAAGTCTTCCAGCACGACGGGGAAGCGCAGTTCCAGCACCTCGGGGTCGGTAAGGCGCGAATTGGTCATGTGGGTATGGACGCCGGACGTTCCGGCGAAGCCGCGCCCGGAATTCATCCGGCCCGCCGGCGAGCCGGAGCAGATCGTCTCGTAATACTGGTATTTCCTGTTGCCGAAGGTGAGGTTGTTCATCGTGCCTTGGGCGTTGGCCATCGCGCCCATCGCGCCGAACAGCGCGTTGGTGACATGCTGCGAGGTCTCGACATTGCCAGCGACGACCGCCGCCGGATAGGACGGTTTGAGCATGCAGCCATCCGGAATAACGATGTTGATCGGCCTGAGGCATCCGGCGTTCATCGGGATCATGTCCTCGACCATGACGCGGAAGGCATAAAGCACCGCGGCGCGGGCGACGGGCTCCGGCGCGTTGAAATTGTTCTTCATGACAGGCGAGGTGCCGGTGAAATCGACCGTCGCCTCGCGCTTTTGGCGGTCGACGGTGATCTTCACCTTGATCACCTGGCCGGTGTCGGTGGGGTATTCATAAGCCGCGCTGTCGGGGAGCCGCTCGATCACGCGGCGCACGCTTTCGGCGGCATTGTCCTGGACATGGCCCATATAGGCCTCGACCACATCGAGGCCGAAATGCGCGACCATCTTGCGCAGCTCCGCCACGCCCTTTTCGTTGGCGGCGATCTGCGCCTGGAGGTCGGCGATGTTCTGGACGGGATTGCGCGCCGGATAAGGATGGTCGGTAAGCAGCGTCTCCAACTCCTTCTCACGGAAGCGGCCGCGGTCGACGATGCGGAAATTGTCGAACAGCACGCCTTCCTCATCGACCGTTGTCGCAAGCGGCGTCATCGAGCCCGGCGCGGTGCCGCCGACATCGGCGTGATGGCCGCGCGAGGCCGCCCAGAACAGGATTTCCTTGCGGGCGTCGTCAAACACCGGCGTCACCACGGTGATGTCGGGCAAATGCGTGCCGCCATTATAGGGCGCGTTGAGCGCGAAGACGTCGCCGGGATGGATATCGCCGGAGTTCAAGCGGATGATTGTCTCCACCGAACGGTCCATTGAACCCAGATGCACCGGCATATGCGGCGCGTTGGCGACCAGCGCGCCATGACGGTCGAACACGGCGCAGGAGAAGTCGAGCCGTTCCTTGATGTTGACCGAATAGGCGGTGTTCTGCAGCGTCACGCCCATCTGTTCGGCGATCGACATGAAGAGGTTGTTGAAGACCTCCAGCATCACCGGATCGGCTTCGGTGCCGAGCGCCGCGGCACGCGCCTTTCTTTCTGTCCGGCGTATCACGACGTGATTGAGACTGGTGATTTCGGCTCGCCAGCCCGGCTCGACAACGATGGTCTGGTTCGGCTCGATGATAAGCGCGGGCCCGGCGACAGTGTGGGACGGCCGCAGGCCTTCGCGGCGATAGACGCCCGCCTCGTGCCAGCGGCCTTCGGTGTAGATGCGCCGGCTTTCCAAAGGTTTGGCGTCAATTCCTGCCGGTCCGGCGAGCGCCGGGGCTTCAGCCTTGTCCTGTCGGGCGACTTCCATGCCTTCGACGGCGACGGTCTCGACGACGATCGGCTTATCGTCATAGACGAAACCGAACTGCGCCTTGTGCGCGGCCTCGAAATCGCTTCTGGCGCGGAAGATCGAGCCATGCTCGAAATTCACCGGCAGCGCCGTATCGGTGCCGTCATAGCGGATATGCAGGACAGGCCTCGTTGAAACCGCGTCCCCGGCAATGCCTTGCTCGCCGAGCTCGGCAATGACGTCGCCGCGCAGCGCCGCGATGAGCGCCTCGATCGCCGCGCGGGATTCTTCGGCAAGCGGCTGCAGCAGACCCTGTTGGCGCGAGGCGAAGACCGACGAGAGGCCGATGCCGTAAGCCGAGAGAAGGCCGGAGAAGGGATGGATGAGCACCGCCTCCATGCCGAGCGCATCGGCGACCAGGCAGGCGTGCTGGCCGCCGGCGCCGCCAAAACAGTTCAAGAGATATTCGGTGACGTCATAGCCGCGCTGCACCGAGATCTTCTTGATGGCGTTGGCCATGTTCTCGACGGCGATGGTGACAAAGCCTTCGGCGACCGCCTCGGGCGTCCGGCCGTCGCCGATTTCGGCGGCAAGCGCGGCGAATTTTTCGCCAACCGTGCCGATGTCGAGCGCTTGGTCTTGGCCCGCGCCGAAAATCGCCGGAAAGAAATCGGGCTGCAATTTGCCGAGCATGACATTGGCATCGGTGACGGCGAGCGGGCCGCCGCGCCGGTAGGCGGCAGGCCCGGGATTGGCACCGGCAGAATCCGGGCCAACGCGGAAGCGGCCCGCCTCATAGTGCAGGATCGAGCCGCCGCCGGCGGCGACGGTGTGGATGCGCATCATCGGCGCGCGGATGCGAACGCCGGCGACCTCGGTGTCGAAAGCGCGCTCATATTCGCCGTCATAGTGGGCGACATCGGTCGACGTGCCGCCCATGTCGAAGCCGATGACCTTGTCGAAGCCGGCGAGCTTCGCCGTCTCGACCATGCCGACGACGCCACCCGCCGGTCCCGAAAGCAGCGCGTCCTTGCCCTGGAACATGTCGGCGGCGGTAAGGCCGCCCGACGACATCATGAACATCAGGCGCGGTCCGGCGCCCAGTTCGCCGGCCACCCGCTGCACATAGCGCGACAGGATCGGCGACAGATAGGCGTCGACCACGGTGGTGTCGCCGCGGCCGACCAGCTTGATGAGCGGAGAGGCCTCGTGAGACACCGAGATCTGGCTGAAGCCGATCTTGCGGCAGACTTTCGCCACGGCCTTTTCGTGGTCCGGGTATTTCCAGGCGTGCATGAAGACGATGGCGACCGCATCGATGCCGTCGGCCTTCGCCTGCTCGATCGCCGGGCGGCAGGCCGCGATGTCGAGCAGGCGCTCGACGCAGCCGTCGGCGCGCACGCGTTCATTGATCTCGATCACCCGCTCGTAGAGCTGCTCCGGCAGGATGATCTCCTTGGCGAAGATATCCGGCCTTGCCTGATAGGCGATGCGCAAAGCGTCGCGGAACCCCTTGGTGATGAGCAGCAGCACACGGTCGCCCTTGCGCTCGAGCAGCGCATTGGTGGCAACGGTCGTGCCCATTTTGACGTCGCCGATCGCGTCGGCGGAAATGGCGACGCCGGCTTTCAAACCCAACAGGTCGCGGATGCCTTGGATAGCGGCGTCCGCATACGCCTCGGGATTTTCGGACAGGAGTTTTCGGGGGTGCAGCCGGCCCCGCGGATCACGGCCGATGATGTCGGTAAAGGTGCCGCCGCGGTCGATCCAGAAGTTCCATTTTCCAGTTCCCACGGCTGCCGGCATTCTGCTTATCCATAATCTCTTTGGGCGTATGTTGTGTTAGTTCGGGATTTCGGCGCCAGCAATCGCAAGTTGATGTTACACGTGGAAATGCAACGTTACGAAACCGGCAGCTGGCTGATGCATTTCCCCTGCGACCGCTCACCGAAATGTGAGCGTCTGTCGAAGGAGAGATAGCATGAAGAAGCTCATTCTGGCGTCGGTCTCGGCGCTCGCCCTGCTGGGGGTCGCGGCTTGTAGCGACAGTGGCACCGGCACTGACAATACCACCACCCAGAGCACCAATCCGCCGGCCAACGAACAGCCGATGAAACCGGCTTCGCCCGACGCTTCGAAGCCTGCTGAACCGGCTCCGGCAACAAAACCGGCTCCTACCGCGCCTGCGCAGTAAGGGCCGTCCCACAATACCGAAGAAGGCCGGCACTGCCGGCCTTCTTTTTTTGCGCTATCGATCCCGCGCATCGCCAGTCAACTGCGGCATCGTCCCGGCTTGATAGAACCGCCCGGTTCGCTCTATGAAGCCGACATGTCGATTTGGGACCGCCTTGGCGACTTCATCGCTCGTGTTTCGTCATCGGCGTCCTCGGGCGTCGCGGATGTCGTTGAAGCTGTGCGCACCGTGTTTTCCGGCGATCCGGACTTGCGCCGGCGCGTTGCGTTCTCGGTGGCGATGATCGCGCTCTCGGCCAAGATGGCCAAGGCCGACGGCATCGTCACCCAGGACGAGGTGCGCGCCTTCCAGGACATCTTCGAGGTGCCGCCGAGCGAGACGCGCAACGTGGCGCGGCTTTACGACATCGCCAAGCAGGACGTCGCCGGGTTCGAGACCTACGCGCGGCGCATGGCGCAACTCTGCGGTTCCGGCCATGCCAACTGCATGATGCTCGAAGACATACTCGACGGCCTATTCCATATCGCCAAGGCTGACGGCCTGATCCATGAGCGGGAAGGGCAGTTCCTGCATCGGATCGCGGAGATTTTCCGGATCGATGAGGCGCATTACGAGACGATCCTGTCCAGGCACGTCAATCTCGGCGCCGCCGATCCTTACGTCGTATTGGGCATCGAGCGCGGCAAGCCGTTCGAGGAAATCAGAAAACGCTACCGCAAGTTGATCTCGGACAATCATCCCGACAGGTTGATCGCACGCGGCTTGCCGCAGGAATTCATCAAGATCGCCACGACCAGGGTCGCGGCGATCAATGCCGCTTATGAAATGATCGAGCGGGGCCTCAGGCACGCATGAGCGGTTTCCTGCCCGACCAGCCAGGTGCCGAGGTCCGGGTGTCGCCGAATTTCGGTCCGCGCCGCGAGACGCTCCGGCCCGACATGATCGTGCTGCATTATACCGGCATGGCAACCGGCGCCGGCGCCGAGGCGTGGCTGTGCGATCCAGCAAGTGAAGTGTCCTCGCATTATCTTGTCCACGAGGATGGCCGCATTATCCAGATGGTGCGCGAGAGCGATCGCGCCTGGCATGCCGGCAAGAGCTCCTGGCTCGGGCGCACCGACATCAATTCCTGTTCGGTCGGTATCGAGATCGTCAATCCCGGGCATTCACTCGGCTACAAAGCCTTCCCGAGGCGGCAGATCGATGCCGTGATCGGTTTGTGCGCGGGCATCGTGGGCCGTTATTCCATCCCAGCGACAAGGGTGCTTGCCCATTCCGACGTGGCGCCGGGCCGCAAGGTCGACCCGGGCGAAAAATTTCCGTGGAAGGCGCTGTTCGCGGCCGGTATCGGCCACCTCGTACCGGCGGCGCCGATAAAACCGGGCGCCGCGTTGAAGGCCGGCGACACCGGTTCCGGTGTCGAGGCGCTGCAGTCGATGCTGGCGCTCTATGGCTATGGTATTGAGATATCGGGTATTTACGACCGGCAGACGGAAGTCGCGGTGGCGGCGTTCCAGCGGCATTTCCGGCGGCGGCTGGTGGATGGCGTGGCCGACAATTCGACGATCCGCACGCTGCAGAGGCTCCTGACTTCCGTCGCGGCAGCCTCTGCCAAATAGTCGCGATAAGGTATTAAATTACAACCTGTTATTTAAAGTGAATTGCGCCGCCTTCATTGCCGCCAATTCCACCGCCAAATGCCTCTCCCGCAAGTTGTTGGACGTCTAGCCTCCCTGATGCTCCGATGTTGAATTGACACCACTGCGCGAAGTTCTTCGCGCGGTTCTAACAGAACAGGATTACATGCAGAAATTGACCGTTGTAGCGGCAGCCGTTGCTGCCGGAGTAATAAGCATTGCCTTCAGCCCGGCAAACAGCGCCCCCTTAAGCCTTAGGGCAGACAATGGCCTTGCCGTCGCCCCGACGACCAAGGCTCCCCCAGCGAGCAAAGCGCCAAAGATCAAGAGAGCTCCGGCTAAGCTGCAGAAGGCCGCCGCGACCAGGGCGGCGAAATCGACGGCCAAGCGCGCCAAGCGCGGCAGAAAGGCGATCGATCTCACCACGACAGCCTCGATCCCCACGGGCAAGATCGCTCTGGCGACACCTGCCGCGCTCGGCGGCGGCCAGTATTCGTCGATCATTGCCCGCTATGCCGCGAGCTACGGCGTGCCGGTGTCCCTGGCCAGCGCCGTCATCAAGATCGAAAGCAACTACCGGCCGAATCTGGTCGGCAGCGCCGGGGAGATCGGCCTGATGCAGATCAAGCCGGCCACGGCGCGCATGATGGGTTACACCGGTTCGGCCAAGGGGCTGTTCGATCCCGACACCAATATCAAATACGGCATGAAGTACCTCGCCATGGCGCAGGGTCTCGGCGGTGGCACCACCTGCGGCACGATCCTGAAATACAATGCCGGTCACGGCGCGACGCGGATGAATCCGATTTCGGCCGCCTATTGCAGCAAGGTGAAGGTGCAGATGGCAGCGCTGGGTTCGCCGGCCTAAGCTCGTCCGCCGAAGTGGATTTGGGCGACGCGTGTCTGTTTTCAAGCGCGTCGTTGTCCCAAACCGCTGCGCATTTGAGCGACGGCAACAGCTTTTTCGTTTGCGTTTTCAGGCGGGAATCCCTTTATACGCCCTTGTCAGCTGGCCGGGCGGCCGCGCCCGCGCGTGCCGAAAGGTTGCGGGTGAGGAAAGTCCGGGCTCCATGGAGACACGGTGCCGGCTAACGGCCGGCGGGGGCGACCCCAGGGAAAGTGCCACAGAAAGCAAACCGCCGCGGCTTTGGCCACGGCAAGGGTGAAAGGGTGGGGTAAGAGCCCACCGCGCGACTGGCAACAGAAGCGGCAGGGCAAACCCCACCGGGAGCAAAACCGAATAGGGGCGGTGCGAAGGGAAACCTTCGAGGGCTGTTTCCGGCCCACCGTCCGGGTAGGTTGCGTGAGGCGCATGGCAACATGCGCCCAAGATGAATGGCCGCCACGTTCTCGCCGCGAGGCGAGGGCCATACAGAACCCGGCTTACAGGCCAGCTGGCATTTTTCTCGTAGCGATAGCCGAACGGGATCAGGAGGTTACGCCGACAGGCGTATCTTCCGATTCAAGCATTCTGCAAGACAGCCTCCGCGGCCTGGTCGAACGTATCCTTGAAGCTGGTGCGATTAAATCGTACCTTGGGGAAGAGCAGGAGTGTATCATGGGCCAGGTCGACAAACGCAGTATCACGCTTTCGCCGGAACTGGCGGCTGCGGTCGACAATGTCGTCGCTGCTGGCGAATACGCCTCGGCCAGTGAAGTCATCCGCGATGCACTCAGGCAATGGAAGGAGCGGCGCGACCTGCTCGGCTATACCGTCGAGGAATTGCGGGAACTGGTGCAGGAAGGCATCGACAGCGGGCCTGCGCTGGACGGCCCCCCCTTAATGGAGCGATTGCGCGCCAAATATGCGAAGATGGCGGAAGCCAAAGGCGCTGACGAGTGAAGTACTGCCTGCTTCCACAGGCATTGGTGGACCTCGAAACTATCGGCGACTACATCGCTGCCCGCAACCCAAACGCCGCAGTCCGTTTTGTGGAAGCTCTTCAGAGGCGATGGGATTTGCTGACCCTTCATCCCCAATCAGGCGCGCCGCGCGATGATATCTTGCCGGGCATCCGCCACCTCGTTGTCGGGGAGTATCTTACGTTTTATCGGATTGGCAACGACGCGATCGAAATTCTTCGCGTCCTGCATGGCCGACGCAAAATCGAGGCTGACGACCTGATATAGCGGGACTAGGCGCCGAGCTTGTCCAGCGACGCCTCGATTGCCTTCCAGAGTTCCTCGACAGGTTCGCAACCGATCGCGAGACGAACGAAGCCCGGCGGAACGGCGTCGCCGCGTTTCGAACGCCGCTCGGCCGATGTGTGCACGCCGCCGAAGGAGGTTGCCGATTCGATCAGCGCGCAACCGTCGATGAATGCCTCTGCCTGTTCTTCGGAAGCCAGCTCGAACGAAATCAGGAAGCCGAAGCGCTCCATCTGAGCGCGCGCCAGATTGTGCGAGGCATCGCCCTCGAGCCCGGGAAAGCGCAGGCCGCTGACGGCGCGATGACCCTTCAGCCGCCGCGCGATGGTTTCAGCCGACGAACACATCCGATCGAAGCGCACTTCCAGCGTTTCGAGGCCGCGATGCACCAGCCATGCTTCGAACGGACCGGGAATGCCGCCGGCCGTCTCGCGCCAATCCTTCACCCTGGCGACAATGTCGGGATCGCGGCTGGCGACATGGCCAAAGAGAACGTCCGAATGGCCATTGATCGCCTTGGTGTCGGCCGAGACCACGATGTCGGCGCCAAGATCGAGCGGGCGCTGGCCGAAGGGCGTCATCGTCGTGTTGTCGACGATCAGGGTTCCGCCTTGCGCATGGACTGCCCTGGCGACGGCGGCGATGTCGCAAATGTCCAGTCGCGGGTTCGACGGACTTTCAACGAAAACCGCCCGGTAGCCGGCGAAGCCGCCATCGAGCATGCTTGCCGTCGGCCTCACGTCATAAGCGACGTCGAGTGGTTTCAGAAAACGTTCGGCCAAGGCCCGCGTCGTGTGATAACCGTCCGACGGCAAGAGGATGCGGTCGCCCGATCTGACGAGCGCGAAGAAAGCCGCGGAAATCGCTGCCATTCCCGACGGAAAAATAATGCATTGCGCCCCTTCCAGATGGCCGAGCGCATGCTCGACCGCATGCCACGTCGGATTACTGAAGCGGCCATATTGATCGAAACCCGTCGCGTCGCCCGGTGCGTGGAAGATCGAGGCCATGGTCAGCGGCAAGGGAATGGGATCACCCTTGGCGAAATCGGCGCTGCGCAAATGGGCAAGTGTTGCGGCGCGTGATTTCGCAGTGTCGGACATCGGCTCGATCCTTTGGGCAGAAAACTTCAACCGACGCTATGCGCGCCGGCTGTGTGCGGCAAGCTGGGTCTTTTTGGGCCAGAGGGCTCTAAACGCTTCGTTAGGCTTAATGGACGATAAAGACGAGACGTGTCTTCAGCCTGCGCTTTCTGGTTGTGGCGCGTTTGTTTGTGATGCCTGTTCCCGTTGACGCCCATAGTGCCCCATGATATCCCATTCAGATCAAGCTTTCGTTCCGCGTCAGGGTGAAGCGTACGCCAATCGGGCAGCCGCGGCGGCTGCGCGTTTGTCGGTTTTCGCCCCGGTGAATGAAGCGATTTGCCGCAAATGCGGCAGGGGCGCGGAGAACAACATGAGGGGTGCAGCGGCAACAGCAGCTGTAGCGTTTATTGGACCGGTTTCTGTCAAACACGGTGAGCAAGATCGATGCGAAGGGGCGGGTGTCCGTTCCGGCGCATTTTCGCGCCGTGGTGCAAAAACGCGGCTATTCGGAACTCTACGCGCTACGCTGCCTGGATCTGCCGGCCATGGATGTCGGCGGGCTCGACCTGCTCGACCGTTACGAGCAGCGGATCGCGCTGGAGGATCCCTTTCTGCAGACGGCGAACGACATGTCGTTCTTTTGCCATGGCGACGGGACATTTCTGAAGCTCGACCAGGACGGCCGCATCACCATGACCGATTTCATCCGCGAGCATACGGGCATCTCGAACGACGTGGCCTTTGTCGGCCGCGGCAATTTCTTTCAAGTCTGGGAGCCCGGACGGCTTGCCGCCTATGGGGCGCAGGCGCGGGCCAGGCTTTTGCAGCTTCGGCAGGGGACGAAGCCCGGGGAGCGATCGGAATGATGGCTGGCCACGGCGATGACCCTCACGCCGTTGGCGGACCGGCCCGTCACATTCCGGTCCTCCTTGCCGAGGTGCTCGACGCGCTTGCGCCGAAGGCCGGCGAGACGATCGTCGACGGGACATTCGGCGCCGGCGGCTACACCAGCGCCATCCTCGATCGCGGCGCCTCCGTCGTCGCCATCGACCGCGACCCGGACGCAATCGGGGCGGGCAGGGCGCTCGAACGACAGTCCGGCGGCAGGCTGAGGCTTGTCCAGGCGCCATTCTCGACGCTGGACGAGCATGTCGAGGGCGCCGACGGCGTGGTGCTTGACATCGGTGTTTCCTCGATGCAGCTCGACCAGGCGGAGCGGGGCTTTTCCTTTCGCGCCGACGGGCCGCTCGACATGCGCATGGCGCAGGCGGGTCTCTCCGCCGCCGACGTCGTCAACACCTTCAAGGCGGGCGACCTTGCCCGCATCTTCGGCTTTCTCGGCGAGGAGCGCCATGCCGGCCGCATCGCGCGCATGATCGAGAGCCGTCGCGAGAAGAAGCCCTTTGAACGCACGCTCGATCTCGCCGACGCCATCGAAACCCATATCGGACGCGGGCCGAAGGACAAGATCCATCCGGCCACGCGTGTCTTCCAGGCGCTGCGCATATTCGTCAATGACGAGCTTGGCGAGCTCGCAAGGGCGCTGCTGGCTGCCGAGCGGGCGCTGAAACCCGGCGGACGGCTAGCCGTGGTGACGTTCCATTCGCTGGAAGACCGCATCGTCAAGCGCTTCATCGCCGACCGCTCCGAGGCGGCCAGCGGCTCGCGGCACATGCCTGACGCGCCCGTGCGCATTGCCACCTTCCGCAAAGCCGGGGGCGGCGTGACGGCGGGAGAGGCCGAGCTGGACGCCAACCCGCGGGCGCGCTCGGCCAGGCTGCGCGCCGCGATCCGCACCGAGGCGCCGGCGCGCGCCGGCGATTTTTCGATTTTCGGCCTTCCAAAGCTTCCCGCCGTCGAGCGGCCGGGGGAGAGGTGAGCACGTGTTTCGTACCAGCGACATAGTCCTGATCGCCGTCATGGTCTCGGCCGCGGCGCTGACCTACAAAACGAAGCGCGAAGCCGAAGAGCAACAGGCGGCGGTGCAGAAGATCCAGGCGCAGATCCACTACGAGGAAGAGACCATCGATCTCCTCAAGGCGGATTGGAGCCTGCTCACTCAGCCGTCGCGACTGCAGAAGCTTGCCGACGTCTATAAGAGCCAGCTCGGGCTCGAACCGGTCAACGCGCACCAGATCGGCGGGCTCGACGACATTCCCGTGAAACCCGTGACCATCGAAGACCTCTCCTCGCAGCAGCTTGGCGGCATGGCCGACAATTCGGGCAAGGGGCCCTCGGACGGCAAGGATCCGGTGGTCACCGGGAGCACCGTTCAATGATCGGCCTTCCAAGGATCGGCGGGCTGCTGACGCGCCGGAAGAAGCAGGCTGAGGACGGCTCGATCGTCGTCGACGCCGCCCGCAAGGCGACTGGCGGCAAGGCCAAGACGCGCATCGTCATGACCATGGCGGTGTTCTTCACCATCTATTCAACCATTGCCGGCCGGCTCGTCTATCTCGGGCTGCAGAATCCCGATCTTTCGGGCGGCCCGGAGAACCGCGTCACTGCATCGCGTCCGGATATCGTCGACCGCAATGGCGAGGTGCTGGCGACCGACATCAAGACGGCGTCGCTGTTTGCCGAGCCGCGCCGCATTGTAGACGCCGACGAAGCGATCGAGAGATTGTCGACCGTGCTGCCGGAGATCGACTACGAGCAGACCTATCGCAAGCTCAAGAGCGGCGCCGGCTTCGTCTGGTTGCAGCGCCAGCTGACGCCGAAGCAGCAGGCCGACATCCTGGCGCTGGGCGTTCCCGGCCTCGGCTTCCGCACCGAAAAGCGCCGCTTCTATCCGAGCGGCGAGACCTCGTCCTATATCGTCGGCCTCACCAACATCGACAACCAGGGCATCTCCGGCATGGAGAAGTATATCGACGAGCAGGGGCTGAGCGACCTGCAGGCGTCGGGGCTCGCCGTGGCCAAGGATCTCAAGCCGGTCAAGCTTTCGATCGATCTGCGCGTCCAGCATGTGGTGCGCGACGAGATCGCCGCCGGCCTGGAGCGCTATCGCGCTATCGGCGCCGGCGCCGTCGTGCTGAACATCAAGACCGGCGAAGTGATCGCCATGGCCTCGGTGCCGGATTTCGACCCGAACAATCCTTACAACGCCCAAGAGAAAGACCGGCTGAACCGCATGTCGGCGGGTCTCTACGAGATGGGCTCGACCTTCAAGAGCTTCACCTCGGCCATGGCGCTGGATTCCGGCAAGGCGACAATGAACAGCCGCTTCGACGCGTCGCATCCGATCCGGGTCGGCCATCAGGCCATCCACGATTTCCACGGCAAGAACCGCGTGCTGTCGCTGCCGGAAGTGTTTCTCTTTTCGTCCAACATCGGGTCGGCCAGGGAGGCCGAGCTGGTCGGCATCGAGGGGCATCGCGAATTCCTGCACCGCCTTGGGATTCTGGACCGGATGCAGACCGAACTGCCGGAAGTCGCCCGCCCGACCGAACCCAAGGTCTGGAAACAGGTCAACTCGTTCACCATCGCCTTCGGCCACGGCGTGTCGACGACGCCTCTGCAGGCCGCCGTCGGCTGCGCGGCGCTGATGCAGGGCTATCTGATCGAGCCGACATTCCTGGTCCGCAGCGAGGAGGAGGCCATGGCGGTGGCCAAGAGAGTGGTCAGCGACAAGACGGTCGAAGGCATGCGCTACCTCTATACGCTCAACGCCGAGAAGGGCTCGGCCAGAAACGCCAGGGCCCCCGGCTACCGGGTCGGTGGAAAGACAGGAACGGCCGAGAAGGTCATCAACGGCCGCTACTCCAAGGAGTTGAACTTCAACACCTTCGTCGCCGCCTTCCCGATGGACGATCCGCAATTTCTGGTGTTCACGATCGCCGACGCTCCTCATCCGGAAAAGCCCGGGATGACCGACGTCGCTGCCAACAATGCGGGAGTTATGGCTGGCAATATCATCAGGCGTTCTGCGGCCATGCTTGGCGTGAAGCCAGATTTCAGCCATGAAAATGGTGCAACGCTGGTTTCCTATCAGTGATTCTTGGGGCGCGCCGGCAACTGCGCGCTATTTTGTTGCGGTGAACGGGACTCAATGCATCTAAAAGATCTAGCCGGTATCCTGCCTGTCGAGGGAACAGCTTTCCCCGATCTGGAGGTGACCGGACTTTCCTCCGATTCCCGCGCGGTCAAGTCCGGCGTCGTCTTCTTCGCGCTTGCCGGCAGTAAGGCCAACGGCTCGGCCTATGCGGCCGACGCCGCGGCCTGCGGCGCAGCGGCGATCGTCACCGGCAAGGGCGCGAGCGTCTCCAGCCTGTCGATCCCGGTCCTTGCCGTCGATGATCCGCGCCTGGCGCTGGCGCTCAGCGCGGCGCGCTTCTTCGGACGCCAGCCGCAGACCATGGTCGCCGTCACCGGCACCGCCGGCAAGACATCCGTCGCCGCCTTCACCCGCCAGATCTGGGAGCAGGCGGGTTTTGCCGCCGCCTCGATCGGCACGACCGGCGTCGTAGCGCCCGGCCGCAACGAATATGGCTCGCTGACGACGCCCGACCCGGTGGCGCTGCACCGATTGCTCAAGGAACTGGCGGATGCGGGCGTCACCCACGCCTCGATGGAAGCCTCAAGCCACGGTCTCGACCAGCGCCGCCTCGACGGCGTGAAGCTCGCGGCCGGCGCTTTCACCAATCTCGGCCGCGACCACATGGATTACCATCCGACAGTGGAGGATTATCACCGCGCCAAGCTGCGCCTGTTCGACACGCTGCTGCCGAAGGGCGCGCCCGCCATCGTCTTTGCCGACGATCCGTGGTCGGAGCCGACCATCGAAGCCGCGAAAGCGGCGGGGCTGGAAGTGCTGACCGTCGGCCGCCATGGCGATTTCCTGACGCTGAAGCGGGTCGAGCATGAGCGGCATCGCCAGCGCGCCGAAATCGTGGCCGACGGCGTGCTGCACGAGGTCGACCTGCCTTTGGCCGGCGATTTCCAGATCGCCAACGCGCTGGTCTCGGCCGGGCTTGTTATCGCGACTGGAACACCCGCGGGCAAGGCCTTGGCGGCATTGGAGAAATTGAAGGGTGCGCCGGGCCGGCTCGACCTCGTCGGTGCCACCGCGGCCGGCGCTCCCGTTTATGTCGACTACGCCCACAAGCCCGATGCGCTGGAGAATGTGCTGACCTCGGTCCGGCCTTTCACCACGGGGCGCGTCGTCGTGGTGTTCGGCTGCGGCGGCGACCGCGACCGGGGAAAAAGGCCGATCATGGGCGAGATCGCGACCCGGCTCGCCGATGTCGTCATCGTCACCGACGACAACCCGCGTACGGAAGTGCCCGAGACCATCCGCGCCGCGATCCTTGCTGCCGCGCCCGGCGCCATCGAGATCGGCGACCGCCGCAAGGCGATCCACGAGGCGGTGGCGATGCTTCGCGCCGGCGACACGCTCATCGTCGCCGGCAAGGGACATGAGGAAGGCCAGACCGTCGGCACCGAAACCTTTCACTTCTCCGACCATGAGGAAGTGCGTGAGGCGCTCAAGGAGCGCGCCGCATGAACCTGCTGTGGACGTCGGAAGCGCTCGTTGAAGCCATGGGCGGCAGGCCGATCGGCTCGCTGCCGGAGGGCATCACCGGCATCTCGATCGACAGCCGCAGCCTGGAGCCCGGAGACGCCTTCTTCGCCATCAAGGGCGAGGCGATGGACGGCCATGATTTCGCGACAGCGGCGGTCAAGGCCGGAGCGGCCGTGCTGGTCGTCGCCGAGGGCAAGCTGCCCTCGCTCGGCCGGCTGACAGCGCCGATGGTCGTCGTGCAGGATGTGCTAGCGGCCCTCGAGAAGCTCGGCGTGGCTGCCCGTGCCCGCTCGAAGGCCAGGATCATCGCGGTCACGGGCTCGGCCGGCAAGACGACCACCAAGGAAGCGCTGCGCCATGTGCTGTCGGCGGTCGGCAAGGTGCACGCCTCGGCGCAGTCGTTCAACAACCATTGGGGTGTGCCGCTGACGCTGGCGCGCATGCCGCAGGACTGCGACTACGCGGTCTTCGAGATCGGCATGAACCATCCGGGCGAGATCAGGCCGCTGGTCAAGATGGTTAGGCCGCATGTCGCCATCGTGACGATCATTGCCGCCGCCCATCTCGGCTTCTTCAAGAACCTCGACGAGATCGCCATGGCCAAGGCCGAGATTTTCGAGGGGGTCGAGCCTGGTGGCGCCGCGCTGCTCAACCGCGACGATCCACGCTGGAAGCTGCTCGGGAAAATGGCGAAAGAGGCAGGCGTCGAGCATGTCTTCGGCTTCGGCGAAAATATCCGCTCGGCCTTCCGCCTTGTCGGATGCGAGCTTCATGCCGACCATTCCGACATCGCCGTCAAGATCGGCAAGAAGGACGTTCCGGCTCGTGTCGGGGCGCCCGGCCGCCACGTCGTGCAGAATGTTCTGGCCGTGCTTGGCGCCGCGCAACTGGTCGGCGCCGATGTCGATAAGGCCGCGGCCGCGCTTGCAGACCTTTCGGCCGAGCGCGGGCGCGGCCGGCGCCACGTCCTGCATCATCCAAACGGGCCGATCACGCTGATCGACGAGAGCTACAACGCCAATCCGGCGTCGATGGCGGCGGCGATGGCGCTGCTCAACGCCACGCCTGTCTCCGGCGAGGGCCGGCGCATCGCGGTGCTCGGCGACATGCTGGAGCTCGGCAGCCATTCGGCCAAGCTCCACGCGGCGCTCGCCGAACTGATCGTCGGCACGGGCACGCGCAACGTCTTTCTCGGCGGGCCGGAAATGCGGGCGCTGGCCGAGGTTTTGCCGGCCGATATCCAGACGGAATATCGGGCGGGAGCCGAAGAGCTGAAGCCGATCGTGATCTCCGCGCTCAGGCCCGGCGACGTGGTGATGGTCAAATCGTCGAAAGGCATCGGGTTTTCAAAGCTGGTCGAGGCATTGCTCGGCAAATTTCCGGCGGAAGCCACAAACATTAAGCCGGCCTAGGTCGGGTTCCGGGGGACGGAAGGACCATGTTCACACTGCTCGTCGATTTCGCGGACAAGATCTCGTTCTTTAACGTCTTCCGCTACATCACTTTTCGCACCGGTGGCGCGCTGATCACCTCGGCGCTGATCGTCTTCATCTTCGGGCCGACGATCATCAATTCGCTGCGTCTGCGGCAAGGCAAGGGCCAGCCGATCCGCGCCGACGGCCCGCAGACGCATTTCAAGAAAGCGGGAACGCCGACCATGGGCGGGCTGATGATCCTGTCCGGCATCATCGGTTCGTCGCTCTTATGGGCAAACCTGTCCAGTATCTATGTCTGGGTCGTGTTGCTGGTCACCGTCGGCTTCGGCTCGATCGGCTTCTACGACGACTATCTCAAGGTCACCAAGCAGTCGCATCTGGGCTTCTCCGGTAAGGCCCGCCTGGCGATCGAGTTCGTCATCGCCGCCATCGCGGCCTGGGTGATTATGCATAACGGCCAGGCGCCGTTCTCGTCGTCGCTGACCTTTCCCTTCGCCAAGGAATTCCTGATCAACCTCGGCTGGTTCTTCGTGCCGTTCTCCTGCTTCGTGATCGTCGGCGCCGGCAATGCGGTGAACCTGACCGACGGCCTCGACGGCCTGGCGATCGTGCCGATCATGATCGCGGCGGCGTCCTTCGGCATCATCGCCTATCTTTCGGGCAACGCGGTGTTCGCCGAATATCTGCAGATCCATTTCGTTCCCGGCACCGGTGAGCTCGCCGTCGTGCTCGGCGCGGTGATCGGCGCGGGCCTCGGCTTCCTTTGGTTCAACGCGCCGCCGGCCGCGATCTTCATGGGCGACACCGGCTCGCTGGCGATGGGCGGGCTGATCGGCACCATCGCGGTCGCTACCAAGCACGAGATCGTGCTGGTGATCGTCGGCGGCCTGTTCGTGGTCGAGATCCTGTCGGTCATCATCCAGGTCGGCTATTTCAAGATGACCGGCAAGCGCGTCTTCCTGATGGCGCCGATCCATCACCATTTTGAAAAGCTCGGCTGGACCGAAAGCCAGGTGGTGATACGCTTCTGGATCATTGCCGTCATCCTGGCGCTGGTCGGCCTGTCCACCCTCAAGCTCAGATAGGACTCGCTGCTTGATCCCCGCCGCTTCCTTTTCAGGCAAACGCATTTCGCTCTTCGGGCTTGGCGGCTCGGGGATCGCCACGGCGCATGCGCTGATCGCCGGCGGCGCCGAGGTGCTGGCCTGGGACGACAATCCGGACAGCGTCGCCAAGGCAGCGGCCGCGGGGATTACGACCGGAGATCTGCGCGCGGCCGACTGGCCGCATTTCGCCGCCTTCGTGCTGTCGCCGGGGGTGCCGCTGACGCATCCGAAGCCGCATTGGACGGTGGAGCTGGCGCGCGGCGCCGGTGTCGAGGTGATCGGCGATATCGAGCTGTTCTGCCGCGAACGCAACAGCCACGCGCCGGCAGCACCCTTCATCGCGATTACCGGCACCAACGGCAAGTCGACGACGACGGCGCTGACGGCGCATATCCTAAAGTCGGCAGGCCGCGACACGCAGATGGGCGGCAATATCGGCCGTGCCGTCATGACGCTCGATCCGCCCGAGCCGACGCGGCACTATGTCGTAGAGTGCTCGTCCTACCAGATCGACCTCGCGCCCTCGATCAACCCGACGGCCGGCATCCTGCTCAACCTGACGCCAGACCATCTCGACCGGCACGGCACGATGGCGCACTACGCCTCGATCAAGGAAAGGCTGGTCGCCGGCAGCGACACCGCGATCGTCGGCGTCGACGATTCCTGGTGCGCCCAGATCGCCGACCGGCTGGAGCGCGCCGGCCGGCAGGTCATCCGCATTTCCAAGCGCCTGCCTTTGACGGACGGCTATTTCGCCGACGGCACCAATCTGATGGAAGCCGTGCACGGCCGCTACAGCCGCGTCGCCTTCCTCGAAGGCATCGGGTCGCTGCGCGGCCAGCACAACGCGCAGAACGCGCTGGCCGCCGTCGCCGCGTGCCTGAGGATCGGGCTCGATCTCGGCGAGATCCAGGCCGGGCTCGAAAGCTTCCCTGGACTGGCGCATCGCATGGAGCAGGTCGGCCGCAAGGACCATGTGCTGTTCGTCAACGATTCCAAGGCGACCAATGCCGATGCGGCCGCACCCGCGCTGTCGAGCTTCAACCGCGTCTACTGGATCGCCGGCGGCCTGCCCAAGGAAGGCGGCATCGAGCCGCTGCGCGGCTTCTTCCCGCGCATCGCCAAGGCCTATCTGATCGGCGAGGCGGCGCCAGCCTTCTCGGCGACGCTCGGCGAGGCGGTACCCTACGAAATATCCGGAACGCTGGCGGCGGCGGTCGAGCATGCCGCCAACGACGCGGCAAAGGACACCGGCGGCGAGGCCGTGGTGCTGCTTTCGCCGGCTTGCGCCAGTTTCGACCAGTTCAAGAATTTCGAAGTTCGCGGCGAAGCCTTCAGGCAAGCTGCGACTGCTATTGATGGGGTGAAATCCATCGGAGGGCCACGTTGATGCAAAGCCGTCTCGACAAAAGTCCTGTCGCCACCTGGTGGTGGACGATCGATCGCTGGTTCCTGGCGGCATTCCTGTCGCTGATGGGACTGGGCATCGTGCTGTCTTTCGCCGCAAGCCCGGCGGTGGCCGAGCGCATCGGCCTCGACAGCTTCCACTTCGCCACACGCCAGATCATCTTCACGATCCCGGCGCTTATCGTGATGCTGGCAGTCTCTTTCCTGGAGGCGCGGCAGATAAGGCGCATGTCGCTGGTGATGATCTGCATCATGCTGGTGCTGATGGTGGCGGTGCTCTACATCGGCGTCGAGGTGAAGGGGGCGCGTCGCTGGGTATCGTTCGCCGGTCTTTCCATCCAGCCGTCCGAGTTCCTGAAACCGGCCTTCGTCGTCATCTGCGCCTGGCTGTTTGCGGAGCACAGGCGCCAGCCCGACATTCCCGGCAATCTGTTCGCCATGCTTTTGCTGGCGCTGGTCATCTCGCTTCTGGTGGCTCAGCCCGATCTCGGCCAGACCATGCTGGTGCTGGGCACGTGGGGCGTGATGTTCTTCATGGCCGGCCTGCCCTGGTTCTGGATCGTCGCGCTGGGGGCTGCCGGGGTCGGCGGCGTGTTCGCGGCCTATACGGTGTTTCCGCACGTCGCCGCGCGCATCGACAAGTTCATGACCGGCGAAGGCGACACCTTCCAGGTCGATATGGGCCGCGAGGCGCTGATCAATGGCGGCTGGTTCGGCGTCGGCCCGGGCGAGGGCACGGTGAAGCGGGTCATCCCCGACAGCCACGCCGACTTCGTCTTCTCGGTCGCCGGCGAGGAGTTCGGCCTCATAATGTGCTTCTTCATCATGTCGATCTTCGCCTTCATCGTGCTGCGCGGCCTGAGCATCGCGCTCAAGGAGCAGGACGATTTCACCCGCTATGCGGTGGGCGGCCTCGTCACCGTCTTCGGCCTGCAATCGGCCATCAACATGTGCGTGAACCTGCAGCTGATGCCGGCCAAGGGCATGACGCTGCCCTTCATCTCCTATGGCGGCTCCTCGCAGATCGCCATCGCCGTCTCGATGGGCATGGTTCTCGCCTTGACCCGCAAGCGTCCGGAAAAGCGCAAGCAGATGGGCTTCGCCCTTTCGCAGCGCGCAATGCCGGCGGAATGAGGCAGGATGGCGAAGGGTGTCATCTTGCTTGCGGCCGGCGGAACGGGCGGACATCTGTTTCCGGCCGAGGCGCTGGCGCATGAGCTGATCGAGCGCGGCTGGAAGGTGCATCTTGCCACCGACAATCGCGCCGAGCGCTATTCCCGCCATTTCCCGGCAGCCGACATTCACACCATCCCCTCGGCCACGCTGGGTTCGAAGAACCCGGTCGCCATGCTCTCGGCCTTCTGGAAGATCTGGCAGGGCGTGCGGGAGGCCGGCCGTGTAATCGCCAGGATCAAGCCGGAGGCTGTCGTCGGCTTCGGCGGCTATCCGACGCTGCCGCCGCTCTATGCCGCGACAAGGCGAAAAGTGCCGACGCTGATCCATGAGCAGAACGCCGTCATGGGCCGCGCCAACAAGGCGCTTGCCGGCCGCGTGGATGCGATTGCCGGCGGTTTCCTGCCGGAGGGCGCCAGCGCTGACGGCGCAAAGACGGTGACCACCGGTAATCCGGTCAGGCCGCAGGTCCTCGATGCGGCGAAAATGCCTTACGTGGTTTCGAACGAGGGCGAGCCGTTCCGCTTCCTGGTGTTCGGCGGCAGTCAGGGCGCGCAGTTCTTTTCCGATGCCGTGCCGGCGGCGATCGCGCTGCTGCCGCAAGACCTGCGCAAGCGGCTGGTCATCACCCAGCAGGCGCGCGCCGAGGATGTGGCGCGGGTGAAGGCCGCCTATGCCGATCTCGGAGTCGACATGCAGGTCTCGCCCTTCTTCACCGACATGGCGGCGCGCATGGCGGCGGCGCATCTGGTGATGTCGCGCTCCGGCGCCTCCACGGTTTCGGAAATCGCCGTCATCGGCCGGCCGGCGCTGCTGGTGCCTTATCCGCATGCGCTCGATCACGACCAGGCGGCGAATGCCGCGGCCCTTGCCGCTGCCGGCGGCGCGGAGCTTCATCCGCAGTCGACGCTGTCGGCGGAGCGGATCGCCGAGCTGGTCGGCGGGCTGATGAAGGACCCGAACCGGCTGGCGACCATGGTCGCCGCCGCCCGCTCGGCCGGGAAACCGAACGCGGCGCGGTTGCTCGCCGATCTGACAGAGGCTATTGCGTCCGGCAAAACGGTTTCGGACTACAGGAGGACGCGCCCATGAAGATGCCGCAGACGATCGGCCTTGTGCATTTCATCGGCATCGGCGGCATCGGCATGAGTGGCATCGCCGAGGTGCTGCACAATCTGGGCTACAAGGTGCAAGGGTCCGACCAGGCCGACGGCGCCAATGTGCAGCGGTTGCGCGACAAGGGCATCGAATGCTTCGTCGGCCACAAGGCCGAGAATGTCGGCGATGCCGAAGTCGTGGTTGTTTCGACCGCGATCAAGAAATCCAACCCTGAGCTCAAGGCCGCGCGCGAGAAGCTTTTGCCGATCGTGCGCCGGGCCGAGATGCTGGCCGAACTGATGCGTTTCCGCCAGGCGGTCGCCATCGGCGGCACGCATGGCAAGACGACGACCACCTCGATGGTGGCGACGCTGCTCGAGGCCGGCGGGCTCGACCCGACCGTCATCAATGGCGGCATCATCAACGCCTACGGCACCAATGCCCGCATGGGCGACGGCGAGTGGATGGTGGTCGAAGCCGACGAGAGCGACGGCACCTTCCTGAAACTGCCGGCCGACATCGCCGTCGTCACCAACATCGATCCCGAGCATCTCGACCACTATGGCAGCTTCGACAAGGTGCGCGAGGCGTTCCGCCAGTTCGTCGAGAACGTGCCGTTCTACGGTTTCGGCGTGATGTGCACCGACCATCCGGAAGTGCAGGCGCTGGTCGGCCGCATCGAGGATCGGCGCGTCATCACCTATGGCGAGAACGCGCAGGCCGACGTGCGCTTCACCAATCATCGCATGCAAGGCGCGATTTCCGAATTCGATATCGTCATCCGCGATCGCAAGGGGCGGGGCACGACGTCGATAAATGACCTGCGCCTGCCGATGCCCGGCCGGCACAACGTCTCCAACGCGACGGCGGCGATCGCGGTGGCGCATGAGCTTGGCCTCTCGGCCGAGGCGATCAAGAAGGGCCTTTCGTCCTTCGCGGGCGTCAAGCGGCGCTTCACCCGTACCGGCTCGTGGAACGGTGTCGAGGTGTTCGACGATTACGGCCACCACCCGGTCGAGATCGCGGCGGTGCTGAAGGCCGCGCGCAGCGCGACCAAGGGGCGTGTCATCGCCATCGCGCAGCCGCATCGCTTCACCCGGCTGCACGATCTCTTCGAGGAATTCTCGGTCTGCTTCAACGACGCCGACACGGTCATGGTGGCGCCGGTCTACGCGGCCGGCGAGGAACCCATCGAAGGCGTGACTTCCGACGCGTTGGTGTCGCGCATCCGCTCCGGCGGCCACCGCGACGCACGCTATATCGATGGTCAGGCAGCAATCGCGCCCGCCATTCGCGAGCTTGCCAAGCCCGGCGATTTCGTCGTCTTCCTCGGCGCCGGCAACATCACGCAATGGGCTTACGCGCTGCCCAAGGAACTTGGTGGGACGCCCTCATGATGCGCGGCCAGGACCTGATCGATAAACTCGGCGACAAGCTTGCCGGCCTGCGTGGCCGTATCACGCCGAACGCCGAGATGGACAAGATCACCTGGTTCCGGGCCGGTGGCCTCGCCGAGGCGTTGTTCCAGCCGGCCGACGAGGAGGACCTCGCGGCCTTCCTGCGCGCGGTGCCGGAAGAGATACCGGTCGTGGTGGTCGGCGTCGGCTCGAACCTTCTGGTGCGCGACGGCGGCATTCCCGGTTTTGTTGTCAGGCTCTCGGCCAAGGGTTTCGGCGACGCCGAGACCACCGGGCCGACCACGATCAAAGCCGGCGCGGCGACGCCGGACAAGCGCCTCGCTGCGGTGGCGTATGAAGCCGGCATTGGCGGCTTCCATTTCTATCACGGCATTCCTGGCGCTGTCGGCGGAGCGCTCAGGATGAATGCCGGCGCCAACGGCGTCGAGACGCGTGAGCGGGTCGTCGAGGTGAAGGCCCTGGACCGCAGGGGCAATCTCCATACGCTGAGCAATGCCGATATGGGCTATGCCTATCGCCATTCATCCGCGCCTGCAGGACTGATCTTCACCTCGGCCATTTTCGAAGGGTTTGCGGAAGACAAGGCGGCGATCAAGGCGGCAATGGATGCCGTGCAGAACCATCGCGAGACGGTGCAGCCGATCAGGGAGAAGACCGGCGGCTCGACCTTCCAGAATCCGGAAGGCACCTCGGCGTGGAAGGAGATCGACAAGGCCGGCTGCCGCGGGCTGATGATCGGCGGCGCGCAGATGTCGCCGATGCATTGCAACTTCATGATCAACACCGGCACGGCCACCGGCTACGACCTCGAATATCTGGGCGAGACGGTGCGGGCGCGGGTGCTCGAGAATTCGGGCATCCGGCTGCACTGGGAGATCAAGCGCCTCGGCAATTTCAGGCCCGGCCATGCGGTGCAGGAGTTTCTCGGGCAGCTTCTTTAGCTTAGGCTTGAGTTCATGTGATGCTTGAACTTCCAGCGATCTGAAACAGCCGTAGAACCGTTGCCTCAAAGACTCACAATTCACTTTTTGCGGCTGTTTTCGCGGAAAGTGAATCTCTCGGAATCATAGGTACTTGCCAGCGAATCAACTCTCTGATTCTCTGCCCTAAAGCGTTTCCTGATTTGAGTCGTTCGACGCGTTAAGCCGCGTTTTCCGTCTGGGGGGCAACCTGCCGGAGGGCTCGGACTCAATGTTTGGAAATGCGGTGCGGGAATATCGGTTGCAGGCCCGGCGTGAGAGGGGATGACGGGATGAAGAAGAAACATGTGGTTGTCCTCCTGGGTGGATTCTCCTCGGAGCGGCCCGTGTCTCTGTCCTCGGGGAAGGCGTGTGCGGATGCGCTCGAGAATGAAGGCTATCAGGTCACCCGGATCGATGTTTCGCGCGATGTCGGGTCTGTGCTTGCCGAGCTCAAGCCTGACGTCGCCTTCAACGCGCTGCACGGCCCGTTCGGCGAGGACGGCACCATCCAGGGAATTCTCGAATATCTCGCAATTCCCTACACCCATTCGGGTGTGCTCGCTTCGGCCCTGGCCATGAACAAGGAGCAGGCCAAGAAAATCGCCAAGGCGTCCGGCATTCCGGTCGCGGAGTCGAAGGTGGTCAACCGTTTCGCCGTCCAGAACAAGCATCCGATGAAGCCGCCTTATGTGGTCAAGCCGGTCAATGAGGGGTCGAGCTTCGGCGTGGTCATCGTGCATGAGGGGCAGTCGCATCCGCCGCAGGTGATCGGCTCCACGGAATGGCAATATGGCGAGATCGTCATGGTCGAGCGCTACATTCATGGCCGCGAATTGACCTGCGCGGTGATGGGCGACGTGGCGCTCGGCGTCTGCGAGATCATCCCGACCGGGCATTCCTTCTACGATTACGATTCAAAATACGTTCCCGGCGGATCAAAACACGAAATCCCTGCTAAAATTTCACCGAATATTTACCAAAAAATACAGACACTGGCCCTCAAGGCTCATCTTGCCATTGGTTGCCGGGGCGTCTCCCGATCGGACTTCCGTTACGACGATCGCCACTCCGAAAACGGCGAGGTTGTCTGGCTCGAGGTCAACACTCAGCCGGGCATGACGCCGACGTCTCTGGTGCCTGAAATCGCCGCGCAAGCGGGACATTCGTTCGGCGATTTGTTGAGTTGGATGGTGGAGGACGCTTCGTGTCTGCGTTGAGGTGGGGACAGGGTAATGGCGTCGGTGCGGCTGGTTTCGCGCTGTTCGGCATGTCGCTGTCATTCGACCGTTTCGTGCTGCCGCGTCAGCTCCGTCGACCGATGCGCGTGCTGGCGCGCCTGTGCGGCGGCGAGTATGAGGCGCCGCGCTTTTCGGCGGCGATCCTTTCTGCCGCGCTGATCGCGTCGAGCAGCGCCTACGGCGCCTATCTCGGCGGCTACGGCGACAGCATCGTGCAAGGCATCACGGCGCGCACCGGCTTTGCCGTCGACCAGATCAAGGTGGTCGGCAACCGCCAGACCTCCGAGATCGATGTGCTGGACCGGCTCGGCCTCGACGGCTGGACCTCGCTGATCGGCTTCGACGCCGAGGCCGCGCGCGCGCGCATCGCGACGCTGCCGTGGGTCGAGGGAGCCGCGGTGCGCAAGATCTACCCGCATACGCTGGAAGTGCGCATCGAGGAGCGTCAGCCCTTCGCGCTTTGGCAGCAGGGCACCTCGGTCTCGGTCATCGAGCGATCGGGCGAGATGATCGCGCCGTTCTCGGGCGGCAAGCAGGCGCTGCTGCCGCTGATCATCGGCACCGGCGCGCCGGCCATGGCGCCGGCCTTCCTCGCTAAGATCGAGCGCTATCCCGAGCTTGCGGCGCGGGTCAAAGGCTACATTCGGGTCGGCGAACGGCGCTGGGACCTGAGGCTTGAGAACGGCATCACGATCAAGCTGCCGGAAGACGGCGAGGACCAGGCGATCGCCGAGCTCGTCAAGATCGACCATGACAACGGATTGCTGACCCGCGACATCGCCGCCGTCGACATGCGGCTTTCCGACCGGCTCGTCGTGGAGCTGTCGCCGGAAGCGGCGACACAGCGCGAAGCAGCGCTCAGCGACAAGCCGAAGTCCCTGGCCAAGCGCAAGGTGGAGAGAAAGATATGAGCTGGCTTGGCGGCGGCAGCGACGCTTCTTCGCGCCGGTCGGGCACGCTCACGGTGCTCGATGTCGGCTCCAGCAAGGTCTGCTGCGTCGTGGCGAAGCTGAAGCCGAACGAGGACGGCAAGCTGCTGCGCGGACGTTCGCATCGCATCCAGGTGATCGGCATCGGCCACCAGAAATCGCAAGGTGTGAAGTCCGGCGTGGTGGTCGATCTCGATCGCGCCGAGCATGCCATCCGGCTTGCCGTCGATGCGGCCGAGCGCATGGCCGGGCTCACCGTCGATTCCCTCATCGTCAACATGACGGCTGGCCGGCTGAAGAGCGAAGCCTTCTCGGCGACCATCAATCTCGGCGGTCATCAGGTCGAGGAAGTCGACATCAAGCGCGTGCTCGCCGCCGGCGCCAAACAGGCGCTCAGGGCGGAGCGCGAGGTGATCCATTCGCTGCCCGTCGGTTTCTCGCTCGACGGCGAGCGCGGCATGCGCGACCCGCGCGGCATGATGGGCGATGCGCTTGGCGTCGACATGCATGTGCTGACGGGCGACGCGGCGCCGATGCGAAATCTGGAGCTTTGCATCAACCGCTCGCATCTGTCGGTCGAGCGCATGGTGGCGACGCCCTATGCCAGCGGGCTTGCCTCGCTGGTCGACGACGAGCTCGAAATGGGCGCAGCCTGCATCGATATGGGCGGCGGCACGACGACCATCTCGGTCTTCTCGGAGGGCAAGTTCGTCCATGGCGACGCGATCGCCATCGGCGGCAACCATGTGACGCTCGACATGGCCAAGGGCCTGTCGACCTCGCTCGATGCCGCGGAACGGCTGAAGGTGATGCATGGCTCGGCGCTGCCCGGCAGCGCCCACGACCGCGACCTCGTCTCGATCCAGCCGATCGGCGAGGAAGGCGATGTGCCGCTGCAGATCCCGCGCTCGGTAATGACGCGCATCATCCGCGCCCGCATCGACGAGACGCTGGAGCTTCTGCGCGACCGGCTGAACAAGTCCGGCTACGGCAATGCCGTCGGCAAGCGGGTGGTGCTCACCGGCGGCGCAAGCCAGCTCGCCGGCCTGCCGGAAGCGGCGCGCCGCATTCTCGGGCGCAATGTGCGCATCGGCCGGCCGCTCGGCGTCGCAGGGCTGCCTGAGGCGGCAAAGGGACCGGCGTTCTCGACCCCGGTCGGACTGATGATCTATCCGCAGATGGCGAGCTTCGAGAGCCATTCGGCGAAAGGACTTTCCGGTTTCAGGATGACCGGAACGGGCGGAAAACTGCATCGCATGAGTCAGTGGTTGAGAGACAGTTTTTAATTTGACGGGGACAGCCCCACAGGCGGCCGCAGCGGCGAGGCGGCGGGAAAGGCAAAGGACGGAGACAATGACCATCAATCTGCAGAAGCCGGACATCACCGAGCTCAAGCCACGCATCACCGTGTTCGGTGTCGGCGGCGGCGGCGGCAATGCCGTGAACAACATGATCACAGCCGGCCTGCGCGGCGTCGAGTTCGTGGTGGCCAACACCGACGCGCAGGCGCTGACGATGTCCAAGGCCGAGCGGCTGATCCAGCTCGGTGCGCATGTCACCGAAGGCCTCGGCGCCGGCTCGCAGCCGGAAGTCGGCCGCGCGGCGGCGGAAGAGTGCATCGACGAGATCATCGATCATCTCTCCAACACCCATATGTGCTTCGTCACCGCCGGCATGGGCGGCGGCACCGGCACGGGCGCCGCTCCGGTCGTTGCCCGCGCGGCGCGCGAGAAGGGCATCCTCACCGTCGGCGTCGTCACCAAGCCGTTCCATTTCGAGGGCCAGCGCCGCATGAAGACGGCCGACATGGGCATCGAGGAACTGCAGAAATGCGTCGACACGCTGATCGTCATCCCCAACCAGAACCTGTTCCGGCTGGCCAATGACAAGACCACCTTCGCCGATGCCTTCGCAATGGCCGACCAGGTGCTCTACTCGGGCGTCGCCTGCATAACCGACCTGATGGTCAAGGAAGGCCTGATCAATCTCGACTTCGCCGACGTCCGCTCGGTGATGCGCGAGATGGGCAAGGCGATGATGGGCACGGGCGAAGCTTCGGGCGAGGGCCGCGCGATGGCCGCCGCTGAAGCCGCCATCGCCAACCCGCTGCTCGACGAGACCTCGATGAAGGGCGCCAAGGGCCTGCTGATCTCGATCACCGGCGGCCGCGATCTCACCCTGTTCGAGGTGGACGAGGCCGCGACCCGCATCCGCGAGGAAGTCGACCAGGACGCCAACATCATCCTGGGCGCCACCTTCGACGAAGAGCTGGAAGGCGTGATCCGCGTGTCGGTCGTCGCCACCGGCATCGACAAGTCGGCGGCCGAAATCGCGGCTGCGCCGATCTCGATCCGCGCGCCGCAGAAACCGGCCGCCCGCCCGGCGGCGGCTCCGGTGGCCGAAATCCGCCCCGCTCCGGTTCAGCCGCAGGCCTATGAGCCGCGCGCGGCCGATCCGGTCGCGGAGGCGATCCAGCTTGCCGAGGCAAATGCCGCCGCCATGGCGCACCCGCGCGCCGTGCCGATGGACGACTTCCGGCCGCAGAGCAAGATCTTCCAAGCCCCGCCTGCGCAGCCGCAGCCGCAGCCGGTGGTGCCGCAGCAGGTCATGCAGCAGCCCGCGCCGCAGCGCGAGATGCCGCAGCCGGTGGCCGCGGCGCCGCAGCGTATGCCGCGCGTGGAAGACTTTCCGCCGGTGGTAAGGGCTGAAGTCGAAGCCAAGAGCCGGCCGGCGGACCATGAGAACAGCGGTCCGATGGGGCTGATCAAGCGGCTGACCAACGGCCTTACCCGCCGCGAGGAAGAGCCGGCCCGGCTCCAGCCGGCGCAGCCGCGCGAGCCGAAGCTGCGTCAGGCCGCGCCCGAGATGCGCCGTCTCGCCAGCCAGGATCCTGCGCTCTATGCGCCGCGCCGCGGCCAGCTCGACGACCAGGGCCGGCTGACGCCGCAGGCCCGCACGGTCCAGGAAGACGACCAGCTGGAAATCCCGGCCTTCCTGCGCCGCCAGGCCAACTGATCGATACGGCGGACCGCCAATCGTTAACGGTATATAACAGTTGTTAACAGGCAGACGAGAAATCGTCTGCCTGTTACTTTTGCAAAAGACATTTAAAACAAGGCTTTACGAGCTGTTTCTGATGCGTTTCCGTGGTTACACGGGGTAAGAAACCGTGATTTGGAGTCTCCAGGGCGGACCATTATCTTCGCCACGGACTAAAGTCGGTTTGCCGGGATTCGGGGAGTAGCCCTGCCTGCCGATTATACAGAGCCGCATGCTCTTGCTTATTTTGCCGCCTTTGCACGAGCGTCAGACCATCAGTCTGGCTGCAAGATACCCAAGGCCGATGGAGCGGACGCAGGCATTCAGGGCGTATGGGGTTGCTCTTGCACGACTATCAGACGACAGTGAAATCGCGCGTGACGCTGGCTGGGATCGGCGTCCATAGCGGCAAAACCGTCACTGTTCATTTCTTGCCGGCCGACGCCGATACGGGCATCGTCTTTCATCTTTCGAATGGCGGCGAAGCCCGGGAGCTCCGCGCCCTGGTCGCGGAAGTCGGCGCCACCGATCTCTGCACCATGCTTGGCGATCCGGCCGGCGATCATATCGGCACCGTCGAGCATCTGATGGCGACGGTGTTCGGCCTCGGCATCGACAATCTCATCATCGAGATCGACGGTCCGGAAGTCCCGATACTCGACGGCAGCGCCACGGCTTTCGTCGAAGCCATCGACCAGGCCGGCATCGAGACGCTGGCGGTGAAGCGCCGCTATATCCGCATCGTCAAGCCGGTGCGCGTGGAAGCCGGCGCGTCCTGGGCGGAGTTCCGCCCCTATGACGGCACGCGGTTCGAGGTCGAGATCGATTTCGAGAGCCCGGCGATCGGCCGCCAGCAATTCGCCTCCGACATCAATCCCGACATCTTCCGCCGCGACATCGCGCGGGCCCGCACTTTCGGCTTCATGAAGGATGTCGAACGGCTTTGGGCCGCCGGCTACGCGCTCGGCTCGTCGCTGGAAAACTCGCTGGTCATCGGCGACGACAACCGCGTCATCAATGTCGGCGGGCTGCGCTACCCCAATGAATTCGCCCGCCACAAGACGCTCGATGCGATGGGCGACCTGGCACTGGCCGGCGCGCGCTTCATCGGCTGCTTCCGCTCCTATCGCGGCGGCCACCGGATGAATGCCTCGGCATTGCGCCGGCTGCTTTCCGACCGGACGGCCTTCGAGATCGTAGAGACGAGACGTCGCGAGCGTGGCCGCGTCGCCGAGATGATCGCCGTCAGCGGGCCGGTCTACGCACCTTGGGTGATCTGATTTTTAACCGTTTTCTGGTTTGGTAGGGCGGCTTGTGTTGCATGATTGCATCACGAATCGCTGAAATTGCAGAACCTCCGGCGTAGCGTCAGCCCGCCACAAAAATGTGCGATTGGCCGGACATAGCGTTGCCGGGCAAGGGGATAATGGTTTATGGCTTCGGCCCGGACCGAAACGACGCCGAAGGGGCGGAATCCAAACATGTTTTTTTCGCGAGTTGGTCAATCGGTAGCGCCGCGTCGGGGTGTTTTGCTGGCGCTGTCGGTGGTTGCTCCCGCGCTCGTGCTGTCGGCCTGCATGTCCTCCGAGAAGGATGTCAACCTGGCGACCTATGTCGACCAGACCGAGCCGGCCGACGTTCTCTACAACCAGGGCCTGGCCAACATGAATGCCGGCCGCCTCGATGAGGCGAGCAAGAAGTTCGACGCGGTCGACCGCCAGCATCCCTATTCGGAATTCGCACGCAAATCGATGGTGATGGGCGCTTTCGCCGATTATCGCGCCGGCAATTACGACGAGGCGATCGGTTCGGCCAAACGCTACCTGACCCTCTATCCCTCGACAGACGACGCGGCTTACGCGCAGTACATCATCGGCCTCTCCTACTATCGGCAGATCAAGGACGTCACCCAAGACCAGAAGGAAGCGCGCCAGACCATCCAGACCATGCAGGATCTGGTGACACGCTGGCCGAACTCCGAATATGTCGGCGACGCCAAGGACAAGATCCGCTTCGCCAGCGACCAACTCGCCGGCAAGGAGATGCAGGTCGGCCGCTACTATCTGGAGCGCCGCGAATACATCGCCGCCGTGAAGCGTTTCCGCACCGTGGTCGAGAACTATTCCAACACCCGCCATGTCGAGGAGGCGCTCGCGCGCCTGACCGAGTCCTACTATGCGATGGGCCTGACCTCGGAAGCGCAGACGGCCGCGGCGGTGCTTGGTCACAACTATCCGGACAGCCCGTGGTACAAGGATTCCTACAAGCTCCTGCAGAGCAACGGGCTTGAACCCCGCGAAAATGCCGGATCGTGGATTTCCAAGGCCGGGAAGCTGATCACCGGCGCCTGAAGCTTGCGATGCTGTCCAGACTGTCGATCCGCGATATCGTCCTGATCGAGAAGCTGGACATCGACTTCCTGCCTGGGCTTTCGGTGCTGACCGGCGAAACCGGCGCCGGTAAATCCATCCTGCTCGATGCGTTGTCGCTGGCGCTTGGGGCGCGCGGCGATGCCTCGCTCGTCCGCCATGGCGCCGCGCAAGGCCAGGTCATCGCGGTGTTCGATGTGCCGCGCAACCATCCGGCGCGCGCGTTGCTCGCCGGAAACGACATCGAGGACGATGGCGACATCATCCTGCGCCGCGTACAGACCGCCGATGGCCGCACCCGCGTCTTCGTCAACGACCAGCCCTCCAGCGTCACCCTGATGCGCGATGTCGGCCGCGCGCTGGTCGAGATCCATGGCCAGCATGACGAGCGGGCGCTGGTCGATCCCGGCGCGCATCGCGAATTGCTGGACAGTTTCGGCGGCCATCTGGGCGCCGTGCGCGGCACGGGCGAAGCCTGGCGGTACTGGCGAAACTGCGAGCAGGAGCTTTCCCGGCATCGCGCCAAGGTCGAGGCGGCGGCGCGCGAAGCCGATTATCTGCGCGCTTCCGTGGCCGAGCTCGCAAGACTCGACCCGCAGCCGGGCGAGGAAACGGAGCTTGCGGAATTGCGCGCGACGATGATGCGCGTCGAAAAGATCGCCGCCGAGATCCATGATGCGCAGGATGTGCTGTCGGGGCCGTCCTCGCCCTTGCCGCAACTCGCCAGCCTGTTGCGGCGGCTGCAGCGTAAGTCCAGCGAAGCCCCCGGCCTGCTCGACGACGTGGTGAAATCGCTCGACGAAGCGATGATCTCGC
This sequence comes from Mesorhizobium sp. CA16, assembly GCF_020165175.1. NCBI lineage: Bacteria > Pseudomonadati > Pseudomonadota > Alphaproteobacteria > Hyphomicrobiales > Phyllobacteriaceae > Mesorhizobium > Mesorhizobium sp. CA16. The sequence continues at coordinate 28,131 of NZ_JAIUHP010000007.1, read as the reverse complement.
TCGACGCCGCGCAGTCCGGCGTGGAAGCAGCACTTCGCGCCACCGAATATGATCCGCAGCGTCTGGAGAAGGCGGAAGAGCGTCTGTTTGCGCTGCGCGCCGCCTCGCGCAAGCACAGTGTCGCGGTCGACGATCTGGCGCAGCTGCGCGACACGATGGTGGCCGATCTTGCCGACCTCGATGCCGGCGAGGAGCGGCTGCACGCGCTGGCCAAGCAGGCCGCCGCGGCGCGCGAGGCCTACGATATTTCCGCGGCGCAGCTGTCGTCGCTGCGCCATGCGGCGGCGGCGGGTCTGACCAAGGCTGTTATGGCGGAACTGCCGGCGCTCAAGCTCGAACGGGCCGAGTTCATCGTCGAGATGGGAAGCGATGCCGAAAGCCGCATGGAAGAAGGCATCGACCAGGTCGAATTCTGGGTGCGCACCAATCCGGGCACCCGGCCGGGACCGATGATGAAGGTCGCTTCCGGTGGCGAGCTCTCGCGCTTCCTTTTGGCGCTGAAGGTGGCGCTGGCCGATCGCGGCTCGGCGCCGACCCTGGTGTTCGATGAGATCGACACCGGCGTAGGCGGCGCGGTGGCCGACGCTATCGGCCAGCGGCTGGCGCGGCTGTCGAAACGGGTGCAAGTGCTTTCCGTGACGCATGCGCCGCAGGTTGCGGCACGCGCCGCAACGCATTTCCTGATCTCCAAATCCGGCGGCAAGGACCGCGTCGCCACCGGCATTGCCGAAATGGACCGCGCGGCGCGCCAGGAAGAAATCGCGCGCATGCTGGCCGGCGCCACCATCACCGACGAAGCTCGCGCGGCAGCGGAGCGGTTGCTGCGCGAGAATACGGCTGCCGCATAGAAGGTTGGACCTCTTCGGTTCCAGTCCGAGTCAGCAGATGGCTGCATCGTGCTGTTCAGCAATGATTTGTGCGCAAGCCCACTCCCTGCCGTCAAATCCTGATTTATAGTGGCGCGCCACAATCCAAGGACTGATGCATGTCGGAAAAACCCGTCGATTCGTTGAGTGAAGGCGAAGCCGCGGATGAGCTGAAGCAACTGGCGGCGGAGATTGCCGAGCATGACCGGCGTTATCACACGGAGGACGCGCCGACGATCACCGATGCCGAGTATGATGCGCTGCGCCGGCGCAACCTCGCAATCGAAGAGCGCTTCCCCGATCTCGTGCGCGAGGATTCGCCGACGCGGCGGGTCGGCGCCCCGCCCGCGGAGGGCTTTACCAAGGTGCGGCACGCGGTGCCGATGCTGAGCCTCGCCAAGGCCTATACCGACCAGGACGTCGCCGATTTCATCGAGCGCGGAAGGCGTTTCTTCGACCGCGACAAGGACCTCGACATCGCCTTCACCGCCGAACCGAAGATCGACGGGCTGTCGGCCTCGTTGCGCTACGAGAGCGGCGTGTTCGTGCAGGGCGCGACGCGTGGCGACGGCACGGTCGGCGAGGACATCACCGCCAATTTGAAAACGATTGCCGACATCCCGAAGAAGTTGCAGGGTTCGGGCTGGCCGGAAATCATCGAGATCCGCGGCGAGGTCTACATGACCTATGCCGAATTCGAGGCTTTGAAGCAGCGTTCAGCGGCGGTCGGCGGCCAGGATTACGTCAATCCGCGCAACACGGCTGCAGGGTCGCTGCGCCAGAAGGATCCATCGGTCACCGCCAGCCGCAATCTGAAATTCTTCGCCTATGCCTGGGGCTATACGACAGCGGACCCAGCGCCGACGCAGTTCGATTCCGTACAGAAGTTCAAGGAATGGGGCTTCAAGGTCAGCCCGCTGATGGTGCGGGCGAAGTCCATCGACGACCTGATCGCGCATTACCACCGCATCGAGGAGCAGCGCTCCTCGCTCGGCTACGACATAGACGGCGTCGTCTACAAGGTCGACCAGCTCGAGCTGCAGCGCCGCTGGGGTTTCGTCACCGGCGAGCCGCGCTGGGCGGTCGCCCACAAATTTCCGGCCGAGCAGGCGATGACGACCGTCGAGAGGATCGACATCCAGGTCGGCCGAACCGGCACGCTGGCGCCGGTGGCGCGGCTTGCGCCGGTCACGGTCGGCGGCGTGGTGGTCGAGAATGTCACGCTGCACAATGAAGACTACATCAAAGGTTTCGACAGCAACGGCCAGCCGATCCGCGACGGCATCGACGTGCGTATCGGTGACACGGTGGTCATCCAGCGGGCAGGGGATGTCATCCCGCAGATTGTCAGCGTCGTCATCGATAAGCGGCCCGCTGGCGCGGTGCCCTATGAATTCCCGCATACCTGCCCGGTCTGCGGCTCGCCGGCGACGCGCGAGATCAACGAGAAGACGGGCAAGGAGGATTCGCGCCGGCGCTGCACCGGCGAGATGATCTGCGCCGCGCAGGCGGTCGAAAGGCTGCGTCACTTCGTGTCGCGCGGCGCGCTCGACATCGAAGGCCTCGGTGCCGAAAACATCGACCTGTTCTTCAATTCGGGGCTGGTGAAGACCGCCGCCGATATCTTCACGCTGAAGGACCGAAGGCCCGCCGTCACCAGGGCGCTGGCCGAGCGACGGGAGGAGCAGGCGAGGCTGCGCGAGGAAGCCTCGGGCAAGGCGCGCAAGAATGTTCGCAGCGTCGAGGAGCGTAATTATGAAGGTCTCGACAAGTTGTTTTCGGCCATCGACGCGCGCCGCGAGCCGGAGCTCGACCGTTTCATCTTCGCGCTCGGCATCCGCCATATCGGCGAGACCACGGCGGCCGTGCTTGCCCGCCAATTCTCGACCATCGAGGAGCTGATCCGTATCGGCAAGGAGACGGCGAAGGCCGAGGATCCGCACAGCGTGTTCCCATCGATCAATGGCATCGGCGATACGGTGATCAACGCGTTGCGCGACTTCTTCGGCAATGAGCGCAATGACGACGTGCTGGACGCCTTGCTGACGCAGGTTCATCCGAAACCCTACGTCATGGAAATCTCGGCCGGCAGCGAAGTCTCGGGCAAGACGGTGGTGTTCACCGGCTCGCTGGAAAAGATGACGCGTTCGGAAGCCAAGGCGATGGCGGAGCGGCTCGGCGCCAAGGTCGCGGGCTCGGTTTCGGCCAAGACAGACCTGGTGGTGGCGGGTCCGGGCGCCGGCTCGAAGCTGAAAGTTGCGAGCGATCTCGGCATCGAGGTGATCGACGAGGACACATGGCTGCAGCGGATCGGCAGGGGCGGCTAATGACTGGAGCGTTCAAGGGTTTTGGGCCGAAGGCCATTCCGTTCCTGAAGGCGCTCGACTTCCACCAGAGCCGTGAGTGGTTCCAGGAAAACCGCGACCTTTACGACAGCGAGCTGCATGGGCCGTTCTGCGATCTGGTCGAGACGCTCACAGAGCGTTTCGAGGCGGCCAAGCTCGGCTTGCGCGGCGACCGCAAGAAATCGCTGTTCCGCATCAATCGCGACGTGCGCTTTTCCAAGGACAAGCGGCCCTACAATCGGCATCTCTCGGCGATTCTGTCGCCCGACGGCACCAAGATGGAGCAGGGCGTCTTCTACGTGCATATCGGGCTCGAGCGCTGCTTCGCGGGTGTGGCCTGGTGGCAGCCGGCGCCTGAATTGCTGCAGGCGATGCGCAAGGCGATCGTGACCAAGCCGGCCGCGTTCCGCGGCATGGTCGCATCGCTCAAGAAGGCCGGCCTGGAGCTCGATGCGGAAGACCGCCTGAAGCGGGTGCCGCGCGGTTTCGAGGATGTCGGTGACGAGGATCTCGCCCAGGCGGTGCGCAACCGGCATTTCGTGGTCCGGCACGACATCGATCCGGCGACGATCCATTCGCCGGCGCTGGTCGACGATCTCGTCGGCTTCACGCTTGGCGCCAAGCCGCTGCTCGACTGGGGCCGGGCGATCCAGGGGACGGCTGTCGCGGCCTGACGCCGCCTCCGACTGTCGCCGGGCTTACATCCGCATCAGCAGGCCGCCGTCGACGGCAAGCTCTATGCCGGTGATATAGCTCGCGGCGTCCGAGAGCAGGAAGAGCGCGGCGTTTGCCATGTCCTGCGGCGTGCCGATGCGGCCGAGCGGCGTATAATTCGCCACGGCGGCGCGCTTTTCTTCGGTGTCCCAGCGCGCCTGCAGCGGCGTCAGCGCCATGCCGGGGCAGATCGCGTTGGAGCGGATGCCGTTGCCGGCAAGCTGCATGGCAAGCGACTTCGACAGCGCGCAGACGCCTGCCTTCGAGGCCTGATAGGCATCCTGAGGCTTCGGGTCGCCGCGATACCACTGAATGGTCGAGAAATGCACCATGGCGCCGCCGCGGCCGCCGGCGCGCATCTGCGGAACGACCGCGCGTGCGGTGTGCACGAAGGATTTCAAGTTGATGTTGAAGACCTGATCCCAGACATCGAGATCCATTTCGAGCGCCGATTTGTCGCGGCCGAACCACAATACGCCGGCGACATTGGCGAGATAGTCGATGCCGCCACGCTCGCGGCCCGCCGCACCGATGGTCCGTTCCACGAAGGCCGCGTCGGTCAAATCGCCCTGGGCGAAGGTGAGCCGGTCGTCATACGAGGCGAGGGAGGCCGGACGCGGCTTGATGTCGATGGCGGTGACGGAGGCGCCGGCATCGAGCAGCGCCAGCGCGATCGCTTCGCCCATCCCGCCGCCAGCTCCGGTGACGACCGCATGCCGGCCCGTGAAATCATAGACGACCATTCATCCCCCCTCGGTTCTTGCTGCAAGGCGCGGCGCTATCTCTGCGCCAAGGCGCGATGGCGGGACAATAGGGGCCGACAAAAAATCCATCAAGCCGTATTCGAAAAAATTTGCCAAAATAGAAAATCGCGATATCGTGCCGTGGCTGACAGCTTCCTTTTGGGTGGATTCCAAGACCATGACCCTGCATTCCGGCGCCCGGACCTTCTCGGTGACCTCTCCTGTCGACGGCTCGATCTATGCCCAGCGCAACTATGCGGACGGGGCCGCGATCGAGGCGGCCGTCGCCCGCGCTCGCGCGGCGCTGCCGGGCTGGCGGCGCACGCCGCTGGCCGAGCGCCTGGCGATCCTTCTGCGCTTCGGCGAGGAGATGAAGGCGCGCGCCGCTCCGCTGGCCGAGGCGGTGGCGTGGCAGATCGGCAGGCCCTTGTGGCAAGCCGACGAGACGCCGCGCCTGGCGCTGATTGGCGAGTTGCTTGCAGGCGCTGCACCGGACACGCTGGCCGACATGCCCTATCCGTCGGACGAGAACATCCGCCGCTATGCCAAGCCGGTGGCCGGCGGCCTACATCTTTCGATCTGCGCCTGGAACTACCCGACCGCCATGCTCGGCTATCTGGTCACGTCGCCGCTTGCCGCGGGCAATGTGGTGATCTTCAAGCATTCGCCGCAGACGCCGCTGATCGCGGAGCTCGCCGAGGAGGCTTTTCGCGCGGCCGGCGGGCCGGAAGGGGTCTTCCAGTGTCTGCATCTCGACCATCCGGATGCGGAGCGGCTGATCGCTTCCGGCGTCTTCAACGCCGTCAATTTCATCGGTTCGGTCAATGGCGGCCGGCGCGTGCATGCGGCGGCGGCCGGCAACTTCACCCAGGTCCATCTCGAGCTTGGCGGCAAGGATCCGACCTATGTGCGCTCCGACGCCGACCTCGAGGCGGCGGTTCCGCTGATCGCAGAGGGCACCTATTCCAACGCCGGCCAGTCCTGCTGCTCGGTGGAGCGAATCTATGTCGACCGCCTGATTCACGACCGTTTCGTCGAGGCGCTGGTCGCCGAGACGGCGAAGTGGTCGATCGGCCATCCGATCGCTGAAAAGCCGATGGTCGGCCCGGTGGTGCGCGCGGTCGCGGCCGACACCATCCGCGACCTGACCGAAGGCGCGGTGCGAGCAGGGGCGAAGCGCCTGATGCCGCAGGATGGCGCGCGCAAGGCGGCAAGCCTCGGGACCGCCTATGTCGCGCCGGAGGTGTTGACCGGCGTCGACCACAGCATGCCGATCATGCGCGACGAGCTGTTCGGGCCGGTGGCCTGCGTCCAGGCCGTCGGCGGCGACGACGAGGCGATCCGCCTGATGAACGACAGCGACTACGGCCTCAGCGCCTCGATCTGGACGCGCGATGTCGAACGCGGCGTGGCCTTGCTCGACGAAGTCGAGGCCGGCACCGTCTATCTCAACCGATGCGATCACGCCGACCTTTATCTGCCCTGGGGCGGCATCAAGAATTCCGGTCTTGGCCGCGCCAACGGGCGCGCCGGCCTCATCGAGGCGACGGCGGCGAAGGCTTATCATGTCCGCTCCGTCATCGCCTGACCGCCAGCGGCATCCGGTCGTGCGGGACCTTGAAAAGCTTGGCGACGAGGCCGTCGCGGCGCTTGCCGCGGCCGGGGTGGAACGATTGCTGCCGGATGCGGCCAGCCCCTATCTTCTGATTGCCGAGCATGCCGGCAACGTCGTGCCGGCGCCGTGGCGCGACCTTGGCCTGGCGGAGCCTTATCTCGGCACGCATTTCGCGGTGGACATCGGCGTCGACGCGCTGACGCGCCGGCTCTCGCGAACGCTGCGGGCGCCGGCGGTGATCGCGCGCTATTCACGGCTGTTCCTCGACTATAACCGCCCCGCCGAGGAGTGGGACTTCATGCGGCCCGACCTCGGCGGCATCCCTGTGCCGGGCAATCTCGCTGTGGACGTGGCGGATGCGAGACTGCGCAAGCTCGTCGCCTGGGCGCCGGTCGAACGGGCAATCATCGAAGCCGCTGCCGGCAGGCGCGCGCTGATCTCGGTGCATTCCTTCACGCCGGTGATGGGCGGGGTGAAGCGCAATGTGGATATCGGCGTGCTGTGGCGGGAACAGTCGTCCTTCGTCGCCTCGGTGCTGAAAACGCTCAGGGCCCAAGGCCCGGAAGCAGGCTTCAGAATCGGCGATAATGAACCTTACGACTGGCGCCAGGCTGTCGGCTACACCTTGAACCGGCACGGGCTGCAGCAGGGCCGGCCCTGCCTCTACCTCGAGCTGCGCAACGACTTGCTTGCCGATCCGGAAACTTTCGAACGCGTCAGCCGCGTCCTAGAGGCTGCCTTTGCCACCGTCGCGATATCCCTATGGCCGCAATCAGCCGTAGCCGTCTGAAGGCTGGACGCTCAAATATCGGAACGCTAGAGCTTGTCGAATTGGAAACACGACAGCCAAGGGCGTGGACGATGCAAGGCAATGTGGGCAGCAAGATCCGCGACGCGCGCAAGCAGCAGAACATCACCTTGCGCGATCTCAGCGAGCGCTCCGGCCTTTCCGTGTCCCAGCTCTCGAAGCTGGAGAACGGCAAGGCCAGGTTGACCGTCGATATCGCGCTGATGATTGCCGGCGTGCTGCACGTGCCGGTGGCCTCCTTCCTGTTCAGCCCGAAGCCCGGGCCGCAGGCGCGCCGCTCGATCACGCGCGCCGGCAGCGGCATCCTGCACGAAGGCAACGCCATGGAATTCGAGGTCTTGTGCAGCGATTTCCGCGACAAGACCAACATTTTCTGGCGCGTGACGTTGCGCGCCAGAACCTTCGAGGAAAACGGCGGCTGGCGCAGCCATTCGGGTGAGGAGTTCATCCATGTGTTGAGCGGCAGCCTGCAGCTCCACACGCTCCACTACGACCCGAGCGTCCTGCAGCCCGGCGACAGCATCCTGTTCGACGGCGAAATGCAGCACGCCTATGTGGCGCTCGGCGACGAGCCCGTCATCATGCTGATGTCGAACACGGTGCCGCGCGACGGGCTGCCACCGGGAGCAGGCGTCTGACCGACGGGCCTCAGCCCTTCCGCTCAAGAATTTTTCTAGAATGGAAAAAAATACTTGTTATGGAAAAGTCGGGGGACTAGCATCCTTTTGACCGGCCGACAGGAGAACAGCCAGCGGCCGGGAATGGGAGAGATGACCGATGCTGTCGGTTGAGGCAGTCAGCAAGACATTCGGCGGCGTGCAGGCGTTGCGCAGCGCCTCGCTGACCTGCGAGGCCGGCGAGATCCTCGGTCTCATCGGTCCGAACGGCGCCGGCAAATCCACCCTCGTCAACGCCATTTCGGGCGTGCTCAAGCCGGACAGCGGCAGCGTGCGCCTCGCGGGCGAAGAGATCACCGGCCGCAGCCCAGAGCATTGCGCGCGGGCAGGGGTCGGCCGCACCTTCCAGACCATCAGATTATTCAAGGACCTGACTGTACGGCAGAATGTCGAGGTCGCGCATATCACTTGTCGGGCCGTGCGCCCCGATGCCGCCATGCGCATCGGCGTCGATCAGCTTCTGCAGCAATATGAGCTCGCAGGCTTCGCCGACAGCCCGGCCGGAACGCTGCCCTATGGCAGCCAGCGCCGGCTCGAGATCGCACGCGCGCTGGCGCTTGGGCCGTCGCTGTTGTTGCTCGACGAACCGGCCGCCGGTCTCAACGAGGCCGAGTCGGAGACGCTGGCCATCGCCATCGAAGGCATTCGCCGCGACGTCGGCTGCGCGACCATCGTCATCGATCACGACCTGCGCTTCATCAACCGGCTCTGCGACCGGCTTTGCGTGATGGACCAGGGCCAGGTGATCGCCTCGGGCGAGACGGAAGACGTGTGGCGCGATCCGCGCGTCATCGAGGTCTATGTCGGGCAGTCGGAGACGGCCTGAAGGCCCGGAAGAACAACCGCAATGAGAGGAAGGAGGGGTAGAATGGAAAAGATTTTGCTAGGAGCCGCGGTGCTGACCGCGGGACTGCTGCAGGCCGGGCATGCAGGCGCCGCCGATCTGAAGATCGGGCTTGCGGTCGCCATGACCGGCGCCTACGCGCCCTATAGCGAGGCCGAGGGCGCGCGCTGCATGGCCGACAGGCTGAACAAGGCTGCCGGCGCCAACGACCCCAAGGTCGAACTGATGATTGAGGACAACCGCTCCGATCCGCAGCTTTCGGTCTCGCTCGGCCAGAAATTCCTCGATGCCGGCGCGCAGGTGATCACCGGCGTGCCGTTTCCCGATGCGCTGATCCCGATGGCGCAGACCGCGCAGCCTTATGGCGCCACCGTGTTCTCGGCTCCGAACACGCAGCTCGAGATGCAGCAGGCTGGGCTCGACAACTTCATCGCCGGCGCGGTGCCCGATCCGATCAATGCCTCGGCCACCGCCAACGCGCTTTACGGCAAAGGCGCGCGGACCGTCGCGCTGATGGTGTCACCCGATGCCGGGTCCTACTCGGAGAAGCTGCCGGAGTGGTTCGGCGAGGTGTTCGAACATCTCGGTGGCAAGGTGGTCGGCAAATTCAACTATTCCTACGGCACCACCGACTGGTCCCCGCAGATCGCCTCGATCAAGGCGTTGCCACAGAAGCCGGACGCGATCCATATCTGCGCAGTGCTGCCCGATGTCGGCATCCTGATCCGGCAATTGCGCGCCAACGGCTACGAGGGGTGGGTGGCGGGCTGCGATGCCTTCGACGACAAGTCGCTGGAAGGCACGGTCGGCGATCCGAAGTCGCTGGAAAAGGTGATGTTCGCGACCCATGGCGCGACCGGCGTCGACGGCCCGATCGACAAGTTCCTCGCCCAGTGCAAGGCCGACGGCTACAAGATCAACGGCATCTTCGACGCGCTCGGCGCCGACATGGTGCAGATCAGCTACGAAGCGGCGAAAAAGGCCGGCACCGTCGACCCCGCCGCCTTACGCGAGGCGATCCGCGCGCCTGGCGGCTATCCGGGCACCACCGCGCCGACGATCTCCTTCGCCGAGAAGAAGGGCTATCCGGTCAAAGCCGTGCCGGTGATGGGCTTTGCCGACGGCAAGCGGGTGCTGATCACCGACACGCCGCCGACCTTCGTTCCGGCGCTGAACTAAGCGGGGCCGGGAACACGTGCTGAAGGTCGAGAAGCTTGTCGTGCGCTATGGCGCCGTCACGGCGGTGCGCGAGTTGTCGCTCGAGGTCGGGCAGGGCGAGCTTGTCGCCCTGCTCGGGCCCAACGGCGCCGGCAAGAGCTCGACCATCAACGCGCTGACCGGTCTGGTGACGCCAGCTTCAGGGCACATCGTGCTCGACGGCAAGGACATCTCGCATGTCCGCACCGAGGACCGCATCCGTGCCGGACTGACCGCGACGCCGGAAGGCCGGCACATCTTCTCCAACCTGAGCGTCGGCGAGAACCTGCGGCTAGGAGCCGCGACAAGGCGCGACCCCGCCGGCGTGCGCCAGGATATCGAGCGGTTCCTGTCGCTGTTCCCGGTGCTGTCCGAACGCTTCGGCCAGGCGGCCGGCACGCTTTCGGGCGGCGAGCAGCAGATGCTGGCGATCGCCCGTTCGCTGATGTCGCGGCCGAAGCTGCTGCTGCTCGACGAGCCGTCGCTCGGGCTCGCGCCCAAGATCGTAGCGCGCATCTTCGATTTCATCGGCGAACTCAAGGCGCAAGGGCTGACGCTGCTGGTGGTCGAGCAGAACGCCAAGCAGGCGCTGCGCTTCGCCGACCGCGTCTATGTCGTGAGCTCGGGCACGCTGCGCTATGACGGACCGCCGGCCAGACTCGCCGACGAGCACGGCCTGTTCAACCTTTATATCGGCGGGTAGGCGGCGATGGATTACGCCTTGCAGCAACTCCTCAACGCGCTCGCCTTCGGTGCGGAATATTCCCTGGTGGCGCTCGGGCTCGCCGTCGTCTTCTCGATCATGGGCCTGGTGAATTTCGCCCATGGCGAGATCATTGGTGTCTCGGCCTACAGCGTGTTCCTGGCCGCCGCGCTCGGGCTGACCTCGCCCTTCGTCGCGGTGCTGCTTGCCGTCGGCATGGCGGCGCTGGCGGCGGTGGTGTTCGAACGCGTCGCCTTCCGGCCGGTGCGCTATGCGCCGACCACCACCGGGCTGCTCACCGCCTTTGGCGTGTCGATCGTGGTGCAGAACCTTTTCATGCTTTTGATCTCGCCAAAGCCGCAGTCGGTCTCGATCCTCAACGGCTTGAACCAGATGTGGTTCTTCGGCCCCTTCGCCGTCTCCTCGCTGCAAGTGATGGAACTGGTCGTATCGGGCCTGACCATCCTTGCGCTCGTGTTCTTCCTCAACCGCTCGACGCTCGGGCTCGCCATTCGCGCTGCCTCGCGCGACTTCGCCACCGTGCGGCTGATGGGGATCAAGGCAAACCGGGTGATTGCCACGGCGTTTGCGATTTCGGGCGCGCTGGCGGGCATCGCCGCCGTCTTCATCCTGGCGCGGCGCGGCAGCGTCTCACCCGATCTCGGCTTCGGCCTGGTGCTGAAGGCCTTTGTCGCCTGCGTCATCGGGGGCTTCGGCTCGTTGCCGGGTGCTGCGGTCGGCGGCATGCTGCTCGGCTTCATCGAAGTCGGCCTGCTCGTCGCGCTGCCGCAGGAATATGCGGGCTTCCGGGACGCGCTCACCTACGCCATCATCGTCGCGCTGCTCGTCTACCGGCCGGAAGGCCTGCTCGGCCAGCGCATCGAACTCGGCGACAAAGAGATTTAGGGCGGGAGATCTGACGTGGCAGGCTCCGAACTCTCGCAAGCGGTCGAACAGATGGCGGCGCCGGCCGCCACCGCGCAGCCCGGCAACGCGATCCTCCGCTCGCTGATCGGCGGGCTGGTGACAGCGCTGCCGGTGCTGGCGATCGGGCTCCTGGTGCTGAACTTCGCGCCGACCTACTACACCTTCCTCGCACTCGGCGCCTTCGTAAACCTGATCGTCGTGGTCGGCCTGCAAGTGTTCATGGGCAATTCCAACATCGCCAATCTCGGCCACAGCGCCTTTGTCGGGCTCGGCGCCTATAGCGTCGCCATCCTGTCGACGCCGCTTGCCATGAAGAAGCTGTCGATCCCCAACGCGCCGTTCGGCTTTGCGACGCTGGAGCTCGATCCGGTTTCGTCGGCGCTCATTGCGCTCTTGGTGGTCGGCATCGTGGCGCTGGTCAGCGGCAAGGTGATCAGCCGGCTGTCGGGGGTCGCTGCGACCATCGTCAGCCTGGCGCTGCTCATCATCGTCCATTCGGTTTTCCTCAACTGGACCAATCTGTTCAAGGGCAACCAGGCTTTCTTCGGCATTCCGAAAGTGGTCGGCCTGCCGTGGATGCTGGTCTTCGCGGTGATGGCGATCGTGGCGGCGCGACTGTTCAAGGACAGCCGCTGGGGCTTGCAGCTGCGGGCCAGCGCGCAGAGCCCTCAGGCTGCGGCTGCGCTCGGCATCGATGCGAAGAAACTGCGGCTCATGTCATGGGTGCTGTCGGCGCTGATCTGCGGGCTCGCCGGCGTGCTCTACGCCTATTTCGCCGGCACGATCAGCCCAAAACTGTTCTATTTCCAGATGATCTTCAACACGCTGGCGATGCTGATCCTCGGCGGCATGGCAACGGTGACTGGCGCGGTCACCGGCGTCATCGTGCTTTCGATCGGGCTGGAATTCATCCGCAGCATCGAGTCCGGCGTGACGGTCGCGGGTATCCAGATGCCGCAGCTGCTCGGCCTGTCGGGCGTGGCGCTCGGCGTTGTCATCGTGCTTTGCATGGCGTTCCGGCCGAGCGGCATCAGCGGCCGGCATGAGCTCGACGAGCTGCTGTCGCTCCTGTTGCGGCGCAACGCCAAATAGCTTTTCGTGGTGGAGGTTGAACGTGGAATTTGAGGACAGGGTGGCGGCGTATGCGCCGAAGCTCGAGGCGCTGCAGGCCGAGCTTGCATCGCGCGGCGTCGAGTTCGTCGAGGTGCATACCGTCGACACGTCGGGCGTCGTACGCTCCAAGATCGCGCCGCTGAAGCTCTCCACAGCCGGTGAGTCGATCAATGCCATCCTCTATTGCGTCACGCATGGCGACGGCCAGCCGATGGGCGACGTCGCCTTCGCCTCGCCGAGCGCCAATGAGGAGAACGGCTTTCCCAACATCAAGGGTATCATCGATCCGGATACGGTGGTGCAGCATGGCTGGAAGCCGAAATTCGCTTCCGCCATCACGCGCTCCTACATGCTGGACGGCGCCGTCTGTCCGTATGACCCGCGCGGCGTGCTGGCGCGCGTCGAGGAGCGCGCGAGGGCGCTTGGCTATGAGCCGAAATTCGCGCTCGAATACGAGTTCGGCATTTTCCACGCCGACCATGATCTGATGCGCGCCGGCCGTTGTCGCGAGCTGAAGCCATGGGGCCATTCGCTGATCAACTACGACCTCGTGCGCAGTGGCGAATACCAGGATTTCGCCGCCGAATTCATTACGCGCATGAAGAGCATCGACATCGGCGTCGCCTCGCTGGTGACCGAATATGGCTACGGCATGTATGAATACGCGCTAACGCCGAAGAGCGCGTTGGCGGCGGCGGATGCCGCGATGCGCGCCAAGCTGCATCTGCGCGAGCTGTGCGCCGAGCGTGGCTTGGTGGCGACCTTCATGACGCGCTTCCAGCCGCCGGGCAAGGAAAGCGCCTGCGGCGCGCACCATCATGTCAGCCTGTGGCGGGACGGCAAGCCGGCCTTCGCGGCTGGACCGAACCGGCTGACGCCGGTCGCCGAGAAATTCCTCGCCGGCGTGCTCAACCGCATGCAGGAGACCCATATTTTCTTCCGGCCGACGGTCAACTCCTACCGCCGCTTCGATCGCGGCGCGTGGTCGCCGGAAGACGTCGCCTGGGGCTTCGAGAACCGCACCGCGCCGATCCGCGCCATCACCACGCCGAACGATGCCGCGTGCCGGTTCGAGCACCGGGCGCCTGGCGCCGACGTCAATCCCTATCTCTCGATCGCCGCGATCCTGGCGGCCGGCTGCGAAGGCATCGAGAAGGATTTGCCGCTCGAGGCGCCGGTGACGAGCAACCTCGCCAATCTCGACAAGCCGAAGCTGCCGCGCACGCTGAATGCTTCTATTGAAGCCTTCGCCGCATCCGATTTCTGCGCCGAGGCGTTCGGCGAAGCGTTCCGCGACAACTACGCCGAAAGCCGCCGCGCCGAGCAGGCGGCCTTCGATGTCTGGCAGGCCTCGCATATCACGGACTTCGAGTGGCAGCGCTATTTCGTCAGCTGAGCTGCCTGAAGATTTCCAACGTTTCGCAACCCGGCGATCAGTTCCGCTGATCGCTGGGTCAAGCGAATTGGTGTGACATTGGAGGCGACGCTCTCTAAATCAAGCCGCTCTTAAAGCGCGTGCGCTGAACGAATCCAGGCGACGCGCTTTAAGTCTTTTGTTGATGCATGTCGTTGTCCCAGAACCGCTGCGCACTTCTGGGCGACATGCACGAGGAGCGGCGCATGGCAGCGGAAGCAATCTCTGAAGGCAGAACGGGCGGCGATTTCTGGGACGGCGTGCGGCTTTCAATGCCGGTGGTCGTCGCCTCCGCGCCGTTCGCGATCCTGTTCGGCACGATCGCCGTCGACAATGGGTTTTCCGTCCTCGAAGCCTTCCTGATGAGCGCCATGATCTATGGCGGCGCCAGCCAGATGGTCGGCATCGAACTGTTCGGCCAGCATGTCGCGCCATGGCTGATCGTGCTGTCGATCTTCGCGGTGAACTTTCGCCACGTGCTCTATTCGGCCGGCATCGGCAGGCGCATCGCGCATTGGCCGGTGCTCCAGCAGGCGCTCGGCTATTTCATCCTGACGGATCCGCAATTCGCCATCGCTGAGGCAAGGGCCGAGTCCGGCCGGCCCGTCGGCTTCGTCTGGTATCTCGGGCTCGGCCTGCCGGTCTATGCGTTTTGGGTGATCGAAAGCGGATTGGGCGCGGTGTTCGGCAAGATGATCCCGGACACGCATGCGCTGGGCATCGATTTCCTTTTGCCGATCTATTTCCTCGGCCTGGTGCTCGGCTTCCGCAAACGGCCGCTCTGGGGCCCTGTCGTCGCCGCCAGCGCCGTCGCCTCGATCATCGCCTATCGGACCGTCGGCTCGCCCTGGCATGTCTCGATCGGCGCGGTCGCCGGCGTTCTCCTGGCGGTGATCCTACCGCCGCATCACAGCGGCGTGGGCAAGCGGCCATGAGCGCGACCTTCTGGATCATCCTGGCCGGCGCCGTCGCCACCTATCTGACCCGAATCGGCGGCCACCTCGTCATCTCGCGCTTCGAGACGATCCATCCCCGCGTCGAGGCCGGCCTCAACGCCGTGCCGGCCGCGGTGCTGACGACCCTCGTCGCGCCGGAGCTGCTGCATGCTGGACCCGCCGAATGGGCGGCGTTGATCGTCACCGTGCTGGTGTCGCTGCGCGGTGGCCTGATGGCGATGTTTCTGGCTGGAGCCGCTGTCCTGATTCTGGCGAGGCAGTTCGTCGGATAGCTTTCCATCCTGAATGGCTGGCGCTGCCCCTCATTGTCCTGCCCGTCCTCCGCAGCAGCTTCGGAGGATGAACTGGGCATTTCTCCCTGTGGAGCGCTAGGGGATGCACACATTTCCCAAGCGGCTGGTCTTTGGGCGATAGCGTGCATGGCAGCTTGGCGCATGCATTGTCTTACGCTGCGCTGGTCGACCCCCACTCCGTCTCGGCTTCGCCGAGCCACCTCTCCCCGATCGACCGGGGAGAGGAAAGGCGCCGAGCTTTTTGCCGCCAACGCTCGTCCAGCAAGGCTCCCTTCCTTTCCCTCCGGAGGGGGGAAAGGTGGCGCTGCGAAGCAGCGACGGATTGGGGGAACCACGCGGCAATCAAGCCTCGGCCTGATCCGTCACGCCAGTCACAGAAGATGTGTGCATGGCGTAGCCGGAATTGCATTGATGGAAGCTACCCGATCGCGTCGAGCGCCTGCCGCTGGCGGTGCATTTCGAGGAAGATGCGGTAGTCGCGGTCGAAGCGGGCGCCGGCTTGCTTGTTGGGGGCGCGCGTCCTGCCGCCCTGCTGCATGGCGACACAGGCCGCGTTGAGGTCAGGGTAGAGACCTGCGGCGGTCGCCGCCACCATGCCGGTGCCGAGCAGCACCGCCTCGTCGGCCAGCGGCTCGACCACCGTGCAGCCGGTGGCGTCGGCATAAAGTTCCATCAGAAGCGGGTTCTTGGTGTGGCCGCCGGTGACATGCAGCGTATCGATCAGATAACCGTTCTCGTTCAGCGCCTCGAGCACATGGCGCACGCCGAGCGCGATGCCGACGGCGGTGCGCCAGTAGAGCTTGCACAGGCTGTCGAAGGAGGAATCGAGCGTCAGGCCGCTGATGACGCCGACGGCGTGCGGGTCGGCGAGCGGCGAACGGTTGCCGTGGAAATCCGGCAGCACATGCAGCCTTGCCGCCAGCGCGTCGCCATCCTCGGCGCGCAGCTCGGCGACGCGCCTGGCGATCTTCATATGCATGGCCGCGTCCGGCTCGCCGCCGGCGCCATGCCAGCGGATGATGTGGTCGAGCAGCGCGCCGGTGGCCGACTGGCCGCCTTCCGACAGCCACAGCCTCGGCAAAGCCGCGCCGTAATAAGGGCCCCAGACGCCAGCAAAGGGCTGCGGGTCTTGCGACATCGCCATGACGCAGGACGATGTGCCGGCGATCAGCGCCAAATGCCGGCTGATGTTCCTCTCGTCTCCCGCAAAACCGCCCAAAACGCCAAGCGCGCCGGCATAGGCATCGATGACGCCGGCGCCGACCCGGCATTTTTCGGTGAGGCCGAGCTCGGCCGCGGCCTTCGCCGTCAGCGGACCGATATCGGCGCCGACCGGGCTTGCCTTTTCCGGCAGATTGCCGTGCTCGAACAGGTCGCCGAGGCCGACCAACTCGAAAAAATCGCGCCGCCAGCTTTTTTCCTCATGCGCGAGATAGGTCCATTTCGCCGTCAGCGTGCATTGCGAGCGGGCGAGCGAGCCCGATGCCTTCCAGGTCAGGAAATCGGCGAGATCGAATAGATAGCCGGCTTCATTCCATGTGCTCGGCAGATGACGCTTCAGCCACATCAGCTTCGGCGTTTCCATCTCCGGCGACATCACACCGCCGATATAATCGAGCACGGCGTGGCCGCTTGCGGTGCATTCATCGGCCTCGGCGATGGCGCGGTGATCGAGCCAGACCATCGTGTCCCAGCGCTTCTCGCCCGTGACCGAGACGCTGAGCTGGCCGCCCTGCCTGTCGCGCGCGACCAGCGAGCAGGTCGCGTCGAAAGAGATGCCGGCGATATCGCCGGCGGCGACGCCGGATTTTTGGAGCGCGGACCGCACGGATTTGCACACCGCCGACCAGATATCTTCCGAATCGTGCTCGGCATGATCGGGCTTGGGCTGATGCATGGCGATCGGATGATCGGCGCGGCCGAGCAGGTTGCCGCGCGCGTCGAGAATGCCCGCGCGCGCGCTCCCGGTGCCGACATCGACCGCGCAAACGAAACTCTTGATCAAGATGCTTTTTCTCTCGCTCCCAGGCCTGCAATCAAATCGGGCAATTGCAGCATGTCAGCGAATATAAAGTCCGGTTCCGTCGACGCAAGCCGCGCCTTCAGGGCGGGATTGGAAGCATGCGAGCCGCCGGTGAAGGCAAAGACGTACATGCCCGCCGCGCGGGCGGCGGCAACACCGGCCGGGCTGTCCTCGATGACCAGACAATTGCGAGGACGCGCCTGCATGCTTGCCGCGGCATGAAGGAAAAGGTCGGGCGCGGGCTTGCCGCGTTCGACCATGCTGGCGCTGAACAGATGCGGCTCCAGCAGCGGAAGCAGGCCGGTGACGTCGAGCGCATAGCGGATGCGCTCCAGCGTGCCGGACGACGCGACGCAGAAGGGCCGGCCGAGCTTCGGCAGCACCTCCTTGACGCTTGGGATCGGCTTCAATTCCTCACGGAATTTGCGCATCAGGTCGACGCGCATGGCGGTCAGATGCCGGTCGCTGATCTCGAGCCCGAAATCGCGGCCGAGAATCTCGCGCACGCTCTTCATGCTCTTGCCCAGGAAATGCTCGTAGGCGGCATCCTCGCTCACCGTGCCGCCGGCGAGCTCGATCATGCCGAGCAGCGCCGAGACCGAAAGCGCCTCGCTGTCGACCAGCACGCCGTCACAGTCGAAGATGACCAGTTCCGGCGTCATGGCTGCTGCGTCCGGCGCTTTCAGAGCTTGCCGGCGAGGTAACGCGTCAGGGTTTCGCGCGCGCCGTGCGCCCACAGGACCTTCAAGGCGTGGGCGAAGGCCTCGGCGAAGACGGACGAGCGGCCGACATCGCCATAGATGTCCTCCATCGCCAGCCAAGCCTGCGGATCGTCCTTGGCCGCCTTCGCGGTCGCTTGCATGCGGTCCCAGCTCGGATCGTTCGGCTCGATGACGGCGCCGCTGTCGGTGGTGCCGAAGCAATAGCGGCACCACAGGGCCGATTCCAGCGCGAGGCCGGCGACGCCCTCGCCCATCTTCAGCCGGTCGGCGATCGTCGGGATGATGAATTTCGGCTGACGGTTGGAGCCGTCAAGGCAAAGCCGGCGAATGGTGTCGCCGATCTTGGGATTGGAGAAGCGCCGCTCGATCAGCTGATAGTAGTCCTCCAGATCCGTATCCGGGACCGGCGGCACGGTCGGGATGATCTCGTCATGCTCGAGCTTCGACAGGAAGGCGCGCACCAGCGGCTCCTGCATGGCTTCATGCACGAAATGGATGTCCATCAGCCCGGCCGGATAAGCGATCGTGGCGTGACCGCCATTGAGGATGCGTATCTTCATCAGCTCGTAAGGCGAGACATCCTTGACGAATTGCACGCCTACCTTTTCCAACGCCGGGCGGCCGGCGGTGAAATGGTCCTCCAGCACCCATTGCTTGAACGGCTCGCAGAACACCGGCCAATTGTCCTCCAGCCCGAAATCGTCGGCGAGGATCTTGCGCTCGCGGTCGGTGGTGGCAGGGGTGATGCGATCGACCATGCCATTCGGGAAGGCGACCTTGTCCTCCACCCATTTGGCGAGGTCCTGGTCGATCAGCCGCGCAAGGCCGATGACGCCGTCGGAGGTGACGTGGCCGTTATGGGGGATGTTGTCGCAGGACATGACGGTGAACGGCACGATGCCGTCGGCCCGCCGGCGCAACAGCCCGGCAAGGATGATGCCGAAGACGGTCTTCGGCACAGCGCCCGGCTGTGCGTCGGCGACAATATCGGGATGGGCCGGGTTGAATTTGCCGGAGGCCGGGTCGATGAAATAGCCGCCCTCGGTGATGGTGAGCGACACGATCTTGATCGCCGGATCGGCAAGCCGCTCGATGATCGCAGCCGCATCGCCGGGCGTGAGGAAATCGATCATGGCGCCGGTGACGCGGGCGCCCATATGACCCTGATCCTGCTCGACGACGGTGGTCAGCCAGTCCTGTTCCTGCAGCTTGGCGCGACCGATCTTCTCGCCTTCGAACACGCCGGCGCCGATCAGCGCCCAGTCATGGCCCTCGCCGGTGCCGAACAGGTCGTCGAGATAGACCGCCTGATGCGAGCGATGGAAGTTGCCGACGCCGAAATGGACGATGCCCGCCTTCAGGGTGGAGCGGTCATATTTCGGGCCGGCGACCTTTGCCGGCAGCATGGCGAGGTTGGAGGAAGAGAGTCTTACGGTCATCTCATTTACCCTTTGGCCGATCTGCAGCCCGACTGTTCCGCCTCCTTCGGATGGCGAGGATGAGGGGCAACACCCGGTATTCCAGTATGCTGCCCCTCACCTGCCCCATGGCGTCTTCTCCGGAGGAAAGAAGAGAAGCGCCTCCCCCTCAACTCATCCATTGGCCGCCGTCGACATTGTAGGTCTGGGCGACGATGTATTCGGCCTCGTCACTGGCGAGGAACACGGCCATGCCGGCGAGATCTTCCGGCTTGCCCATGCGACCGTAAGGCACGCCTTCGCCGACCAGCCGCTTCTTCTCGCCCTTGGGCCGGTTCTCATATTTTGCGAAGAGCGCATCGACCTGGTCCCACATGTCGCTGTCGACGACA
Source organism: Mesorhizobium sp. CA16 (assembly GCF_020165175.1). Lineage (NCBI taxonomy): Bacteria > Pseudomonadati > Pseudomonadota > Alphaproteobacteria > Hyphomicrobiales > Phyllobacteriaceae > Mesorhizobium > Mesorhizobium sp. CA16. The sequence continues at coordinate 8,361 of NZ_JAIUHP010000007.1, read as the reverse complement.
CCCGGCGCGATGCCGTTGACGTTGATGCGATGCTTGATCAGGTCGAGCCCGGCCGATTGGGTGAGCGAGATGACGGCGGCCTTGGTGGCGCAGTAGACCGCGACCAGCGGCTCGCCGCGGCGACCGGCCTGGCTCGCCATGTTGATGATCCTGCCGCCTTTGCCACGCGCGATCATCGAACGGGCAGCCGCCTGCAGCATGAAGAGCGTGCCGGCGACATTGACCGCGAACAGTTTTTCGTAGCTCGCCCTCGTTATCTCGACGATCGGCGCGAGGTCGAAGATCGCCGCGTTGTTGATCAGCACGTCGAGGCCGCCGGCGTTCACTTCGACTGCCTTCACCGCCGCCTCGATCGAAGCCTGGTCCGTGACGTCGAGCCTGATCGCGTAGGCGGCAGAACCGATCGCTTTCGCCGTCGCTTCCGCCGCTTCAATGTCGATATCGGCAATTGCGACTGTCGCGCCTTCGCGCGCATAGGCTTCGGCGAAGGCCCTGCCGATGCCGCGCGCCGATCCGGTGATCAGCGCCGATTTGCCTTTCAACCTCACTGCACCAGCGCCTTGCCGTCGGCGCCGAAGCGATGGAGCTTGGCCTTGTCGGGGGTCAGATAGACGGTGTCGCCATGCTTCACCGCGACCTCGCCGTCGGCGCGGACATTGATGGTGCCGATGCCGTCCGCCTGGACGTGCAGGAAAGTGTCGGAGCCGAGGTGCTCGGCAACGCCCACTGTCGCCTTCCAGTCGCCCGCCGAGGTCGAGATGTTGAGATGCTCGGGCCGGATGCCGATGGTCTTGGCACCGTATTTCTCCGCCGGCGCGCCTTCGATCATGTTCATCTTGGGCGAGCCGATGAAGCCCGCGACGAAGAGGTTCTTCGGCGTCTTGTAAAGCTCCATCGGCGAGCCGACCTGCTCGATGTTGCCGGCATTGAGCACGACGATCTTGTCGGCCATGGTCATGGCTTCGACCTGGTCGTGGGTGACGTAGATCATCGTCGTCTTCAACTGATGATGCAGCTCGCTGATCTCGAGCCGCATGGTGCCGCGAAGCGCAGCGTCGAGGTTGGACAGCGGCTCGTCGAATAGGAAGGCCGAAGGCTGGCGTACGATGGCGCGGCCGATGGCGACGCGCTGGCGCTGGCCGCCGGACAGCTGGCCTGGGCGGCGCTCGAGATAGTTGGTGAGGTTCAAGATACGCGCGGCGTCCTTCACCTTCTTGTCGATGGTCGCCTGGTCTTCGCCGGCCATCTTCAGCGGGAAGGCGATGTTCTTGGCAACCGTCATATGCGGATAGAGCGCGTAGGACTGGAACACCATGGCAAGCTTGCGCTTGGCCGGCGCCTCGCGGGTTACATCGCGGCCATCGATGCTGATGGCGCCGCCGCTGGTGTCCTCGAGCCCGGCGATCAGCCTGAGCAGCGTGGACTTGCCGCAACCCGACGGGCCGACGAACACCACGAACTCGCCGTCCTCGATGTTGAGGTCGATGTTCGGAATGATCGTCGTCGACCCGAAGGACTTGGAGACGTTCTTGAGCGCGATGTTTCCCATGGTTTCCTCCCGGGGATGGTCTTCGTCGTCCGCCGCTTGGGCGTTGCTACTTCACGGCGCCAAAGGTGAGGCCGCGCACCAGCTGCTTCTGGCTGAACCAGCCCATGATCAGGATCGGCGCGATCGCCAGCGTCGAGGCCGCTGACAGTTTTGCCCAGAACAGGCCTTGCGGACTGGAGAAGGAGCTGATGAAGGCCGTCAGCGGCGCGGCATTGGTGGTGGTGAGCCGGATGGTCCAGAACGCCTCGTTCCAGGCCAGGATGATGTTCAAGAGCATGGTCGAGGCGATGCCGGGAACCGCCATCGGCGTCAGCACATAGATGATCTCGTTCCACAGCGAGGCGCCGTCCATCCGCGCCGCTTCCAGGATCTCGCCCGGGATTTCGCGGAAATAGGTGTAGAGCATCCAGACCACGATCGGCAGGTTGATCAGCATCAGCATGACGGTGAGGCCGACGCGGCTGTCGAGCAGGCCGGTGTCGCGGAAGATCAGGTAGATCGGGAACAGCACCGCGACGGCCGGCATCATCTTGGTGGACAGCATCCACATCAGGATGTCCTTGGTGCGCTTGGTCGGTGAGAACGCCATCGACCAGGCTGCCGGAACCGCAATCAGGATCGCAAGCAGCGTCGAGCCGACCGACAGGATCACCGAGTTCAGGAAGAACTTGAAATAGCCGCTCTGCGCCTGCACCTCGCCATAGCTCTCCATGGTGCCGGACGGGATCAGTGCAAAGCCCTGGATCGCCTCCTGCTCGGACTTGAACGAGGTGATGATCGTATAAAGGATCGGAAAGAAGATCAGCAAGGCGACGATCCAGGCCGCGGCCGTGGCGATGGTCTTGTGCTGGGTGGTGACTGCGCGTGCCATGATCAGGTCCTCCCGTATCGGCGATGTTGGCAGCAGGGTCGACCCCCACTCCGGTTTGCTGCGCAAACCACCTCTCCCCCGATCGACGGGGTAGAGGAAGGGCGCGGCTTCGATGCAGGCGTTTCCTCTCCCCCGGGCAGGGGGAGAGGTGTCCCGCGCAGCGGGACGGAGTGGGGGTGGTTCAGCGCAAGCGGCATCGTCTCCCCCTACTTGTCCAGGTTCTTGCCGACGGCGCGCATGGCGAAGAAGGCAACGATGTTGGCGAGAATGACGGCGATCACGCCGCCAGCGGACGCCTGACCGATTTTGAACTCCAGGAGCGCCTTCTGGTAGACGAGGAAGGGCAGGTTGGTAGAGGCATAGCCCGGGCCGCCATTGGTGGTGACCAGGATCTCGGCATAGACTGACAGCAGGAAGATCGTCTGGATCAGGATGACGACGGTGATGGCGCGCGACATATGCGGCAGCGTCAGATAGATGAACCGGCTAATAAAGCCGGCGCCGTCCATCTCGGCCGCTTCCTTCTGCTCGCCGTCGAGCGATTGCAGCGAAGTCAGCAGGATCAGCGTGGCGAAGGGCAGCCACTGCCAGGCGACGATGAGGATGATAGCGGTCAGCGGATGCTGGCCGAACCAGTCGATCGGCTCGGCGCCGAAAAAGCGCGCTATATCGGCAAAGACGCCGTATTGCGGATGCATGATCATGTTCTTCCAGACCAGCGCCGCGACCGGCGGCATGACGAAGAACGGCGAGATGACCAGGATGCGCACGATGCCCTGGCCCCAGATCGGCTGGTCGAGCAACAACGCCAAAAGGATGCCCCCGACCACGGTGATGACCAGCACGCTGACAACGATGATGAGCGTGTTGAGGATCGAGGAGAGGAAGGCCGGGTTGGAATAGAACAGCGCGTAGTTCGAGAAGCCGACAAAGCCGTTACGGATCGGGTTCAGCGGATTGTATTGCTGGAACGAGAACCACAGCGTGAACAGCAGCGGCACGATCATCCAGACGAACAGCAGGATCACCGATGGCGCCATCATGAAACGGGCAAGCGAACGGGTTTGCTGAGTAGCCATGACGGTCACCCTCCCAAGGTCAGCCGGATTTTCAGAGTCGTGCCAGAATTTTCCCGATTTTGAAGGGTGGCCGCCCGAACTGGGTTTCGGGCGGCCCCTTGCCGGTCATGATGCGCTACCGGCGTTCGGCACCGGGAGGAGCCTTACTTGATGTAGCCGCCTTCGGTCATCGCCGCGGTGGCGGCGTCCTGAGCCTGCTTCAGCGCGTCGTCGACGCTCGACTGGCCGGCAAGGGCTGCCGAGAAGAGCTGGCCGACGGTGGTGCCGAGGCCCTGGAATTCAGGGATGGCGACGAACTGCACGCCGACATAGGGCACCGGCTTGACGGTCGGATGCGTCGGATCGGCGGCGTTGATGGAGTCCAGCGTCATCTTCGCGAAGGGCGCCGCCTTCTGGTACTCAGGATTGGCGTAGAGCGAGGAGCGCGTTCCAGGAGGAACATTGGCCCAGCCCTCCTTCGAGGCGACGAGCTCGAGATAGTGCTTCGAGGTCGCCCATGAAACGAATTTCTCGGCGGCATCGGCCTTCTGGGTGCCGGCGGGAATGGCGAGCGACCATGCCCACAGCCAGTTGCCGCGCTTGCCGAGGCCGTTGTCGGGCGCCAGCGCATAGCCGACCTTGTCCGCAACCTTCGAGGCCTTCGGATCGGAGACGAAGGACGCCGCGACGGTGGCGTCGATCCACATGCCGCACTTTCCCTGCTGGAACAGCGCCAGGTTCTCGTTGAAGCCGTTGGAGGAAGCGCCTTCCGGACCGTCGGCTTTCATCAGGTCGACATAGAACTGCAACGTGTTCTTCCATTCCGGCTGATCGAACTGCGGCTTCCAGTTCTCGTCGAACCAGCGGGCGCCGAAGGAGTTCGACATGGCGGTGAGGAAGGCCATGTTCTCGCCCCAGCCGGCCTTGCCGCGCAGGCACACGCCATTCACGCCATTGGCGCGGTCGGTCATCTTGTCGGCGGCCTGCTTGATGAAGTCCCAGGTCGGCGCGTCGGGCATCTTCAAGCCCGCTTTCTCCATCAGGTCCTTGCGGTACATGACGAAGGAGCTCTCGCCGTAGAAGGGCGCGGCATAGAGCTTGCCGTCGACCGAAAGGCCGCCGGCGATGGCCGGGATGATGTCCTTGACGTCATAGTCGTCGCCGAGCTTGTCGAGCGGCAGGAGCCAGCTCTGCTTTGCCCAGATCGGAACCTCGTAGGTGCCGATGGTCATGACGTCGTACTGGCCGCCCTTGGTGGCGATATCGGTCGTGACGCGCTCGCGCAGCACGTTCTCTTCAAGCGTCACCCAGTTGAGCTGGATGTCGGGGTTGGCCTTGGTGAAGTCGTCCGTCAGCTTCTGCATGCGGACCATGTCGCCATTGTTGACGGTGGCGATGGTGATGGATTCGGCATGCGCGGCGAAAGCGAGGGCGCTGGCCGACAACAGGCCCAGGGTGAGCGTGCGAAGTTTCATCAAATTCCTCCCATAAACCAAGATGAGCATTTGCCTTGGCTCTGAGCAATTACTCACTTGGCGTGAATTATGTCAACCCTGAATCTGTGCTGCAGCGCAGCAGAAATGATGCCGCGCGACCCGGTCGGGCGACGCGCCGGTATCCTAGGGAGGAGGAACGTCAGGGCGATTGGCTTACGGGCAGGCGATCTCGGCCAGGAGCCAGTCGCGGAAGGCGCGGATCTTCGGCACGTTGCGGCGCGCCGTCGGATAGACCAGCCAATAGGCATGGCCGTCGTCGCCGACGAGGTCGAAGGGCTGGATCAGGCGACCGTCGGCGATCTCGTTCTTGAACAACGACCTGGTCAGGATCGCAACGCCATGGCCGGCCATGGCCGCGTTCGCTTCATAGGCCTGCGCGCCCATGCTGGAGCCCGGCCGTTTGGCGAGGTCGTGCCCGGTCACCCCGGCGGCCTCGAACCATTGCGTCCACCAGATGTCGCCGGGGTCGAGGATCGGCAGGCGCAACAGGTCCGCCGGCTCCCTGACGCCGCCGATGCTCGCCGCGAGCTTCGGGCTCAGCATCGGCGTGAAATCGGCATCGAGCAGCTTATGCGCCTCCAGGCCCGGCCATTTGCCGGCGCCGGAGCGGATGGCGAGATCGACATCCTCGCGCGCGAAATCGGTCAGGCGGCTCGACGTGCCCCCCCCCACGGCAAGTGCCGGATGCGCGAGTTGGAACGCGCCCAGATGCTGCGCCAGCCAGTTCGAGGCAAAGGTCAGCACGGTGGTGATGCAGAGCAGGCCGTCGGCGCCACCGCGCGCCGCGGCATAGGCCTGACCCAGGATAGCGAAGGCTTCGCTGACGGCGGGCGCCAGGCGCTGGCCGGGCTCGGTCAACTCGATCTGCCGTGGACGGCGCAGGAACAGCGGCGCGCCGATGCGCTCCTCGAGCAGCTTGATCTGGTAGCTCGCAGCCGCCTGGGTCATGCCCAGCTCCTGCGCGGCCTTGGTGAAGGACAGGTGCCTGGCCACCGCCTCGAACACTCGGATCGCCTGCAGCGGCGGCAGGGGCGCAAGCTGCGGAGAGCTGAGATCGGGCATAAGGCCTCCTTATGGGTCATGATCGAGGTTTGATTGGAAGCACGAAGCGGCCAGACCATATTTGGGGTCGACGATCAATCCAGTTCAAGCATTGCGAAGGCTGACGATCATGGTCACGGTTCAGGAAAAGCTCGTTTCCACCCCGGCACAAGGCTGGTTTTTCACGCTCCTGCGGGAATTTGCAAGGTTTTCGGGCCGCAGGCGCGGCTATCTCGATGTCCGGGAATTTTCCGAGCATCTGCAGCGCGACATGGGTTTTCTCGACGGCAACGATCCGCGCGGCCGCTCGCAATAGCCCGGCACTTTTTATGGGCAATCAGCCGGCAAGCAGTGCTTCGGCCGTGCGTTCGTCGGTGATGAGGCCGTTGACCAGCCGGCGGTTGACGGCGGCCAGGATGCCCGCCAGCTTGCGTTCGCCCATGGCCAGAGCGATGACCAGCGACCTTTCCCGCGACGGCAGCGCGGCGGAAGACACGCGATCGTTGGTGATGCCTTCGATCATGCGGCCTTCGCGGTCGTACACCCAGCCGACGATCTCGGCGATCCCGCCTGCCTTCTGCAGCGCCTTCAACTCGTTTTCGGAAATGAAGCCGTCCTCGTAGAGCGGGGCCTTGGGCCCGAGATCGCCGATGCCGACGAAGGTGACATCGGCCTCGGCCGCCAGCGCCAATGTAGGCTGGATCATCGGCTGGTTGAGCAGCATCTCGCGCTCTTCCGGCGAGGACGCAATGACCGGCAGCGGCATCGGGAATGACCGCGCCTTGACGCGGTCGGCCATGGTGAAGATGACGTTGTAGAAGGCGGCCGAGCCATCGGGCGAGATGTTGCCGGTCAAGGACACGACCTTGTGCTGCGGGCAGTCCATCGGCGGCAGTTGCTCGATCGCCGCCTTCAGCGTGCGCCCGGTGCCGATCGCCATGACGATGGGAGCCTCGGAGCGCAGCCGGCGTTCGATCTCGGCCGCGGCCGCCTCCGCGATGCCGATCGTCGTCGAGCTCGACGTCGGGTCGCTCGGCACCACTTCGACAAGGTCGAGCGCGAAGCGCGACTTAAGCCGCGCGGCGAGGTCCAGGCAGTTGGCGATCGGATGATCGACCCGCACCTTGATCAGGCCCTCCGACATGGCGAGCGATACCAGCCGCTGCGCCGTCTGCCTGGAGATGCCGAGCTTGGCGGCGATCTGGTCCTGCGTGTTGCCGGCAACATAATAAAGCCAGCCGGCGCGCGCGGCGTCGTCCAACCTGGTGCTGCCGATTTCCTGTCGCGAATTCACGTCTCGCCTCCCAGCCCGCAGAATGCTGAAACGGGCGCCATAGCTTACAGCGATTGCGCCGACGCGCAATTGTCTATCGAAAGAGCAATTGCTTGGCAGTTTTCCTGATCCCGAAGGATCAATCCGCCGCTTGCCCAACCATTTGCCGGCGGGACGGTTTATCTCCACCGGGAAACCGATTAAGGGGATCGGCGAAGGGAGCCGCGCATGACGCCGAAAGCCGTTTTCTGGGATATGGACGGGACGCTGGTCGACAGCGAGCCGCTGCACGAGGCGGCACTTGTGGCGGCGCTGCGCAGCGTCGGCATCGCCCCGCCGCCCGACCTGCATCAGCGCGTGCTGGGCATCGCGGCATGGCCGGTCTACGAAATGCTGCGCGACGAGTTCGGCCTCGCACTGCGCTTCGACGATTGGATCGTGCGCAAATATGACCACTATTTGCCGCTGGCCGAAACGCTGAAGCCACGCCCCGGCGCGATCGAGGTGTTCAACGAATTGCGCGCGCTCGGCGTCGAGCAGGCGGTGGTGTCCAACTCCGACCGGCTGATCGTTGACGCCAATCTGCGCGCCGTCGGCCTCACCTATCCGGGCATGATGACGGTCAGCCGCAATGACGTGATTGACGGCAAGCCGCTTCCCGAACCATTCCTGCGCGCCGCCTATCTCGCCGGCGTCGATCCGGCGGATGCTTTTGCCGTCGACGACAGCCTGACAGGCGCCATGGCCGGACTGGCTGCGGGCATGAAGACGATCTTCTGGCCGGAGGCGCCGATGGAAGGCCCGGCCGGCGCGATCGTCATCAACAGCGCCGAGGAGCTGCGGGCGCAACTGGGGCTCTGAGCAGCTTCAGACGTCGGCGCCGCCCCGCCCTTCGGGCACCTTCTCCCCGTAAAACGGGCTACGGCATGCACACATTTCCAAGCGGGCTGGTCTTTGGCGATAGCGTGCATGGCAGCTTGGCGCATGCATTGTCTTATGCAGCGCTGGTCGACCCCCACTCCGTCTCGGCTTCGCCGAGCCACCTCTCCCCCGATCGACGGGGTAGAGGAAAG